>DASPXY010000526.1:0-17470 GCA_035637055.1 Gemmataceae bacterium
CTACTGGGACACGGCCTCCGGCAAGGAAGTGTCGCGCTTCCAGGCCGAGCCGCCGGGGTCGCATGCCAACCTGAAGCTGGCGCCGGACGGCAAGCTGCTTGCCGTGCATCGAGTGGACCGGAACGCGGTCCACCTGTGGGACGCGGCCACGGGGAAACTGCTGCACAAACTGGAGTCGGGCCACCGCGGTGTCTACGCAGTCGCCTTCTCGCTCGACGGCAGAATGCTCGCCACGGGATACAGCGACGACCTCAATGTGCGTGTTTGGGAAGTGGCGACGGGCAAGCAAATCACGACTTTTAAGCTCTCCAGTGGTTGGCCGTGGTCGCTGGCCTTCGCGCCGGACGGCCGCAGCCTGGCCGCGGGTAGCAGCGACACGACGGCGTTGCTCTTCGACGTGACAGGGCGCGCCCCGTCGGGACAGCTGCCGCCGGCCCGCCACACCCCGCAGGAGTTGGAGTCGCTGTGGACGGCGCTTGGGGCCGAGGATCCCGCGAAGGCGTACCCGGCCGTCTGGGGGTTGATCGCCGCGCCTGAGCAAGCCGTGGCCACGCTTGGGAATGGTCTACTCGTCGCCGAGCGGAAGCGGCGGTTGGCGCTGAAGTGGATCGGCGACCTCGACGCGGCACAGTTCGCGGTGCGCGACAAGGCGATGAAGGAGTTGACTGCCCTGAAGGTAGCGGCGGTGCCGGCGCTGCGCGAGGCGCTTGCGGGCAACCTCACCCTGGAAGCGCGACGGCGTGTCGAAGCGCTGCTCGCGCACGCATCGCCGACAGTCTCCGAACCGCTGCGTGCCCTGCGCGGCGTTCGTATCCTGGAGCAGATTGCCACGGCGGAGGCTCGCCGAGTGTTGCAAACGCTGGCCCGCAACGACCCGGAAACGGCGCTGGCTCGCGAAGCTCGTGCGGCCCTGGCGCGACTCGACAGGCATGTCACCGGGCGTTGACCGTCGGCCGAGAACGGCGGTCGCTTGATCTTTCTCCGCGTCGCGTTACAACGAACCAACACAGGCACGAGCAGCGCGCGGGCGCTTCGGCCGGCTGCAGGAACCAAGGGCATCCTGTTCGTAGTCCCGCCTTCAGGCGGAACATACGATTCCGCCTGAAGGCGGGACTACGAACAAGACGTCGCTTGACCTCGCACGAGGTGCGTGCCTGCTCTCACGAAAGGGGTAGTTGGGTCATGAACGTCGACGGGCTGAAGGGCAAGACCATCGCTTTTGCGGCCTCGGGCGGCCTCGATAGCTGCACCATCACGCGCTGGCTCACCGATGCCGGCGTCAATGTCGTCTGCGTCACCGCGGACCTGGCCCAGCCCGACGAGAAAGATCTGCAGGCCGTCGGCAAGCGCATGCTGGCTTGCGGCGCTTCCGAGTGGGTGCTGGTGCCGCTGCGTGATGCCATCGCCGAGGCGGGTCTCGAAGCCATCCGGGCGCAGGCCTGCTACGAGGGGCGCTACTGGAACACGACCGCCATCGCCCGCCACGTGACCGTCCGCGGCGTGATTGGCGAGATGCGCAAGCGCGGCATCAAGATTCTCAGTCACGGCGCCACCGGCCGCGGCAACGATCAGGTGCGCTTTCAGCTCGTCACCAACATGCTCGCTCCCGAGTTCGAGGTCTACGCTCCCTGGCGCGATGAGGCGTTCCTGCACCGCTTCGGCGGTCGTAGCCAGATGATCGACTTTTGCCAGGAGCGAAAGCTGCCCATCACGGCCACCAAACAGGCGCCCTATTCGACCGACGCCAACCTCCTCGGCCTGACGCACGAGGCTGGGCGGCTCGAATCCCTCCACACACCCGCCTTTTTCATCAACCCCGGCATGGGCTGCCTGCCAGCCGAGGCGCCTGACAAGCCGGAAGAGGTTAGCGTTCGCTTCGTCAAGGGCCGCCCCGTCGCCATCAACGGCACGCAGGTGGACGGCTTGCAGGCGCTGCTGACGGCGAACCGCCTCGGCGGCCGGCACGCCGTCGGTATTGCGACGCATGTGGTCGAAAATCGGTTCGTCGGTGTGAAGTCGCGCGGCGTCTATGAGGCGCCAGGCATGGAATTGCTCGGCACCTGCTACGGCCTGCTGCTGCAGTTGATCCTCGACCGGCGCGCCCGCGAGTTCTTCGACCAGGTCGCGCTGTTCCTGGCGCGGCAGATCTATCAAGGATACTGGTTCGACCTGGCGTCGCAGATGGCCGGTCAGGCGGTCGCGCGCGTGGCCGACCTGGTAAGTGGAACAGTGACAGTGTCCCTCTACAAAGGGGGAATTAGTTTCGTCTCGGCGGCGGAGGTGCCGCACACGCTCTACTCCGAGGAGAACGCCTCGATGGAAGCGGTGGGCAGTTTCAACCACGCCGATTCCGAGGGCTTCCTGCGCGTCCTCGCCGTCAGTGCGCGGGCGCTGGCGGCGGCGGGGCAAATCCCCCCGAAGTGACCTGGGCGAACTATGTGGTCTTGTGTGCAGTAGCGGGTTGTGGGAGAATGGCGAAAGGAGAGGCGGCGGGAAAATGGTTCTCATCTCATTCCGCGCTGACACCCCTTCCAATTCTCCCAAGGTCCGTGGTGCGCGCTTCCCAAATCCATGAGAACATGCCTTCCTACCTTGGCCTGGACGTCGGCGGCGCGAACCTCAAGGCGGCTCACACAAGCGGCGTCGCCAGCTTGCTGCCCTTTGAACTGTGGAAAAAGCCGGACGGCTTGGTGGAAGCGCTGCGCGGTCTATTCGCGATCATGCCGCCGTTCGATGCCCTGGCCGTCACCATGACCGGCGAACTGTGCGATTGCTTCGCGACGAAGCGCGAAGGGGTCCAGTTCATCCTCGACGCGGTCGCAAGCGCCGCCGCGAATCGCCCGATTCACGTATGGCGCACCGATGGCCGATTCGTCAGCGTCGCGGAGGCGCGCGCGACTCCCCTGCAGACTGCGGCGGCGAACTGGCTGGCCCTGGCGACCTACGCCGGTCGTTTCGCGCCACAAGGCCCCGCGGTCCTGATCGATATTGGTTCGACTACCACCGACATCGTGCCGCTGGTCGATGGCAAACCGGCGCCGCGCGGCCGCCCCGATCCCGACCGGCTGCGCTGCGGCGAACTGGTCTACACCGGGGTGCGGCGGACTCCTCTTTGTGCGCTGCTCGGTGGCGGTGCCGCGGCCGAGTTGTTCGCGACCACGCTCGACGTTTGTCTGATCCTGGAGGCACTGCCCGAAGATCCTTCGGATCGAGCCACCGCGGACGGCCGACCCGCAACGCGCGCCGCGGCCCACGCCCGGCTGGCCCGCATGCTGTGTGCAGATGCCGAGACCTGCACTCCCGCAGAGACGCGCAAGCTGGCAGAGCGAGCCCTGCTTAAACAGGTGCATCTGCTCACCTCCGCGTTACGGCAGGTCAGCGAGCGGCTTCCTGGCCTGCAGACGGTCATCCTGGCCGGCTCGGGGGAGTTCCTGGCGCGCACGGCGCTCGCGGAACAAGAGCATTTTCCCCTCTCAAAAATCGTTTCTCTCACCGAGCAGCTAGGACCGGAGATTTCGCAAGCCGCGTGCGCCTATGCCCTCGCGGTGCTGGCCTCGGAGCAGTCGCCATGAGCGCCGATGCTGGCCGTCTCGTCGTCGTAAAAGTGGGCGGAAGCCTGTTTGACCTGCCCGATCTCGGCCCGCGCCTGCGCACCTGGCTGGCCACACGGGGCGGCGATGCGCTGCTGGTGCCCGGCGGCGGCGCGACGGCGGACGTCGTCCGGGCGCTCGACCGCACCCACGGCCTTGGCGAAGAGGCAGCGCACTGGCTGGCGCTGCGGGCGCTCACGCTGAACGCGCACTTCCTGCAAGCGCTGCTGCCAGAGGCGACCATCGTGGGACAGCCGCACGAACGGCCCACCCCTGCGTCAACGCCGGCGATCCTCGACGCCTTCCGCTTCGCCTGCGCGGACGAGGGGCGGCCGGGGCAGTTGCCGCACTGCTGGGCGGTAACCAGCGACGCACTCGCTGCGCGGGTGGCCGTTGTAGCAAAGGCGCGCCAGCTGGTTCTGCTGAAGTCGGTCGCGCTCCCCGAGGGAATGACGTGGACGGAAGCAGGACGATGTGGTTTCGTGGACGAGTGGTTTGCCCGGGTGCTGGAGCAGGCACGAATCGACCTGACGGTGAAGTGGGTCAATGTCCGCGGTTAACGGGGCGTTGCGCTGGCCTGCTCTGTCAAGATCCGGTGCGTGTGCCGGGCGATCATCAATTCCTCATCGGTCCGCAGTACACGGACGCAAACGCGGCTCGTGTCGGTCGAGATGACCGCGGCAGCGGCGTCGTTGCGTGCCGCGTCGATCTGGACGCCGAGCCACTCCAGACCGGCACAAATGTCGCGACGGATCGGCGCCGCCTTTTCGCCGATGCCCGCGGTGAAGATCAGTGTGTCCAGACCGCCCAGGGCCGCCGTGAGCGCGCCGACGAACTTGCGCGCCTGGTAACAGAAGATCGCGACCGCCAGCGCCGCCGCGGGGTTCGACGGCGCCTGTTCGAGCAGTTGCCGCATGTCGCTGCTGGAGCCGGACAAACCCAGCAGGCCCGATTGATGATTAACAAGATCGTTTAACTGATCAGTTGTTAGTCGCTGTTCGCGGAGCAGGTAGAGCAGCACGCCCGGATCGAGGTCGCCGGTGCGCGTGCCCATGACCAGGCCGCCCGTCGGCGTGAAGCCCATCGTCGTGTCGATGCACTGCCCGTCGCGCACCGCGGCCATGCTCGCCCCATTCCCGAGGTGGGCGATGACGATTCGCCCGGTCGCCGCAGTGGGGCCGGCAACGCGGGCCAACTCCTCCAGGATGTATTCGTAGGACAGCCCATGAAAGCCGTAGCGGCGAATGCCCTGGTCGGCGAACGAACGCGGCAAGGCGAGTGTCCGCGCCACCTCGGGAAGGGTGCGGTGAAACGCCGTGTCGAAGCACGCGACCTGGGGGAGATTTGGATAAAGCCGAGCGACCGCCTCGACGCCCTGGATCTCCGCAGGTAGGTGCATCGGATCGAAGGGAGCCAGCCGCCGCAGTTCCGCCAGCAGTTCGCCAGTGACGAGTTGCGGAGCCACGTAGCGCGGCCCGCCGTGGACGATGCGATGCCCGACCGCCCTGATCTCTGCGGAGCCGTGACGCCGCAGCCAGCTGAACAGAGCGTCGAGCGCCGCCGCGTGATCCGGGAAATAGGTGTCGTGCGTTTCGAGGTTTTTGCCGGCGGCATCCACTAACGCGCCGCGATTGTCGCCCTTCAGGCCGATCCGCTCGATCTGGCCGCGGAGTACCAGCGATTCGCCATCCCCAATGGAGTACAAGGCCGCTTTGAGGCTCGATGAACCGCTGTTGAGAGTCAGGATCAGGCCGGACGCTCGCTCGCTCATGACTGGCTCGCACGTCGCAGGAGAGTTGTTGTTCGTAGTTCCGCCTTCAGGCGGTATGTGCAGAAAACCGCCTGAAGGCGGAACTACAAACTGTCAGCGCACGCGTTCCTCGACCAACTCAAAGGTGTCGCGATCCCCGACCAGGACGCGCCCCGCCATGCCCAGGAACAGTCCAGTGCCGATCACGCCAGGGATGGCACGCAAGTCCCTTTCGAGCTTTTCAGGATCGTCGATGGGGCCGATTTGACAGTCGAGGATCGGGTTGCCGTTGTCGCTGCGGAACAGGCGGCCGTGGACAAGGAAAGGCACCGGGCGACAACCGAGCGCGGCAAGCCGGCGCTGGCAGAGCGGGATGGCGAATTCGAGTACCTCGATCGGCAACTTACCGCGTGTGCCGAGCCGGGGTACGATCTTCTCCTGCCCTACCAGCACCACCATCTGTCGCGCGGATGCGGCTACGATCTTCTCGCGCACCAGGGCACGGCCGTAGCCCTTGATGAGGTTCAGCGCCGGATCGACTTCGTCGGCGCCGTCGATGGCGATATCGAGGATCCCCGCCTCGGCAAGGCTCACGAGTGGGATGCCGACCTGCTGGGCGAGGTCGGCGGTCGCCTCGGAGGTGGCGACGCCGCGCACCTTCAGACCTGTCGTGCGCATGCGCTCGGCCAGGGTTTGCACGAAAGCCGTCGCGGCGCGGCCCGAACCGAGGCCGACCACACCGCCGTCCGGAACCAACTCCAGGGCACGCTCGTAGATTCGCATGGAGGCTTCAGGTTGGCGGCCAAAACCCCTCCCCCCAACCCCCTCCCCCACAGGGAGAGGGGGAGAAGAAGAAACGCTCTCCTGCTTGCTCCCCCTCTCCCTGTGGGGGAGGGGGTTGGGGGGAGGGGTTTTGGCCGGTAGCTCTTAATACTTCGCCATCTCAGCGCCCGAAGCCGCACCAGGTCGCGCCGCACCGAGCTTTTTCGTGATGTCGGCCGCCGCGGTGAGCAGCATTTTTAGCTCACTGCCGATGGCAATGAACTGCCAACCCTCCTCGATGCGCAGGTTCGCCTCGTCGGCGCTGCCGCAGTGCAGCCCAGGCGCCACCTTGTGCTTCTTGCACGTCGCCAGGATGTGCTTCATCGCCTGGTTGGTAGCCTCGGCGCTGGGCGGGCGACCATCTTTCGACCGCATGCTCGCCGCCAGGTCATTCGGACCGACGAAGATCGCGTCGATGCCGGGCACGGAGAAAATCGCGTCGGCGTCCTCGACGGCCTTGATGTGCTCGCACTGCAGCACGACCAGCACTTCGTCATCGACGTGAGCGTAATAGTCGTTGGCGCTCGCATTGAAGTTCAGGGCGTGGACGCTGCCGCCGACGCTGCGGTTGCCGCGCGGCGGATAGAGCATCGCGGCGACGGCGTCCTCGGCTTCCTGGCGGCTGTTGACCATCGGCACGACGACTCCGTGAGCGCCGTTGTCGAGCACGCGCTTGATGTGGTCATGCCGATTGGCGGGCACGCGCGCCAGGGCGGTGCAACCGGCGTCAGCGATCGAGGCGAACATGTGCGTGGCCGTCTCCCAATCGACGAGGCTGTGCTCGATATCGACGGTGAGCCAGGCGAACCCAGCGCGGGCCAGGAATCGCGCCGCGGTGATGCTGCCCAGGGACAGCCACGTCCCCACCGCGGGCTGGCCCGCCTTGAGGGCTTTTTTGACCGGGTTCGCGCGCATGCGGAAACTCCTTGTGTGCGGGGTGCTGCTTCAGTCCTCATAGTGCCGCCGGGGCGGCGGCGGCTTGCGGTTGGGTTTGCGCTTGCCCGGCGGACGATTGGGCCGCGGCCCACCCTCGTCCTGCTGAATCTCGGGCTCCTCGTCGTGGAAATGCGGATCCTCGTACTCCCGCGACCGAGGATGGGGTTCGTTGGGGTGGTTTGGAGAGTCATTCATGACCAGATCTCGTCGCCCAATACCTCACTTTCCCAGGACACGCCGCGCCGCGGCGGACACAACCACGGCCATTATATATCAGTGAACCGTGGAGCGTGAACCGTCAATTCGTGGACCGTGAACCGGGAACGCTGTTGTGGCACGGTCTCCTGACCGTGCCACGGGGACTGACCGCAGGTCTGTTGTGGCACGGTCTCCTGACCGTGCCACGGGGACTGACCGCAGGTCTCCCCCTACTCCCGGAGACCTTCGGTCAGGAAGAGTGGCACGGTCAGGAGACCGTGCCACAACGGTTTCTTCACGGTCCACGGTTGGGAGATAAATGCGATGGCCGATGATCAAGAGACGATCAATCAGCGCGTGGTCGCGCTGCGTGCGCGGCTCGAACCGCTCTACCGCGAGATCGAAAAGGTCATCGTCGGTCAGCGCGGCATGCTGGACAGGCTGCTCGGCGGCCTGTTGACCGGCGGGCACTGCCTGCTCGAAGGCGTGCCCGGCCTGGCGAAGACGCTGGCGGTGCGGACGGTCGCCCAGGGCTTGCGTCTCACGTTTCACCGCATCCAGTTCACGCCCGACCTGCTGCCGGCCGACGTCATCGGCACGCAGATTTACAATCCGCGCACCGGCGAGTTCACCATCAAGAGAGGCCCGATCTTCGCGAACTTCGTCCTCGCCGACGAGATCAATCGCGCCCCCGCCAAGGTGCAAAGCGCCCTCCTGGAAGCGATGCAGGAGAAGCAGGTCACCATCGGCGACACGAGTTACGCGCTCGAACAGCCGTTCCTCGTGCTGGCGACGCAAAACCCGATCGAGCAAGAAGGCACCTATCCGCTGCCCGAAGCGCAGGTGGATCGGTTCATGCTGAAACTGAAACTGACCTACCCGTCCAAGGACGAGGAACTGGCGATCCTCAATCGCATGGCGGCGATCGATCCCCGCCTGGTGGTCGAGCCGGTACTGTCGGCGGCCGACATCTTCGAGCTGCGCGGCGCCATCGATCAGGTCTACGTGGACGACAAGATCAAGCGCTACATCGTGGACGTGGTCCACGCGACGCGCAGCCCGGGGGACTACGGTCTCGACATCGCGCCGTACATCCAGTACGGGGCCAGTCCGCGGGCGACGATTTTCCTGACGCGCGGCGCCCGGGCGCAGGCGTTCCTCGAAGGCCGCGGTTACGTCACGCCGCAGGACGTCAAGTCGATCGGCTACGACGTGCTGCGCCATCGCATCAGCGTCACCTACGAGGCCGAGGCCGAAGACGTCACGTCGGAAAACTTGCTGCAACGCATCTTCGATCAGCTCAAGGTGCCGTAGCAGCCCGTTGCAAAACCCCTCCCCCCAACCCCCTCCCCTACAAGGAGAGGGGGAGAAGAAGAGGCGTGATTGTCTTGCTCCCCCTCTCCGCTTCGGGGAGGGGGTTGGGGGGAGGGGTTTTGCAACGGGCTGGTAGGTCCGGGTTGTCCCGATTCGGCGGATGGTTTATCCTGACCTTTGGTCCAAGTCCGAAGCGAACGCCCTCTGTTCCTGGACGAGATTTACGATCCTTTTCCTGGATTGGATACGATGCGTCAGGTTCTCTTTGAATTCCCTGTCAAGAAGATTGCGGATTGGTTTCCCGACCTGCTCTTTTTCACGACCCCCGCGAACGCTTTTCCCGACCTGCCGCCCCTGCTCTATCTCGTCCTGGCGTTCCTGGCGGTGAGCATGGGGTTCTACTGGGAGCGTCGCCGCAAGGAAGGTTCCTGGAATCTCCGCCTCAATCTCGGCACCGCCGGCATCGTTGTGGCGATCGTGCTGATGCTGGTGTGCGTCGTGAAAGCGGAACCGCTGCTTGCCGACGCCTCGACCGACATTTCGCCCCCGATTCGTCTGGCCGGGAACTTCCTGAAAGTGGGATCCGGCTATCTGGTGTTGATTACGGTCATGATCGTGGCGGGGAATGCTCTTGAGGTTCTCGCCAGGGAAAAGTCGTGGCGGATGCCGATGAATCTGCGCACTATCGGGGTGTCGGTCGTCGTGTGTCTGGGGGTTATCTGGGTTCTGAAATATGTTGCCTGGGTTCTGAAATATGTTGCTCACCCGGACGACGGCGCCGGAGCCAATTCCATCCCCATCTACGGTTACGGGGCCATGCTCTTCGTGGCGTTCGTGTTCTGTACCTGGCTGGCCTGCTGGCTGGCAGCGCGCGAAGGAATCCCGAGAGAACGCATCCAGGATCTCGCGATCTGGCTGTTCATCAGCGGGATTGTGGGGGCGCGCATCACCTTCATGATCCAGTATCACGTCCCGCTGCGCGACTTTTACCGCATCTGGGAAGGCGGCCTCGTCTTCTACGGGTCAGCGGTCGGCGGCGCGGTCGGCTACCTGTTCTTCTACCTGCTCGTGCTGCGCAAGTACAAGATCTCCAGCTGGAAGCTGGCGGACGTGGTCGCTCCATGTGCGGCGCTGGGCCTGTGCCTGGGGCGCTTCGGCTGCCTGTTCAATGGCTGCTGCTACGGCAACGTTGCCTGCCCCGATTGTCCCTCGGTGGCCTTTCCGCTGGCTGCTCATCCGCGCCTGGTGATGACTGAGAAGGGATACCAGACAGATGCCGGGTTTCTGGGCGGCAAACTGCTGCCGGGGACTGATGCCCGCTATCGACCGCAGCACGACACGCGGGTGACCGTTGTAGAGCCAAACTCCCCTGCCTGGGCGGCGGGACTGCGGCCCGGAGACAAAATCGTCGAGGTTAACGGCAAGGCCGTCTCGCGGACCACGGAGGTCGAGGAAGCGCTGGGCCACAGCGGAGGCGCGTGGCCGCGCGGCAAGAACGACCTGATCCTCAAGGTACAACACGCCAACGGCACGCACGAAACGCTGCCGCCCTTCGTGCCGCGGACCATCGGGCTGCACCCGACCCAGGTCTACGAGTCGATCAGCACGGCCTTACTGTGTGCTCTGCTATTGGCGTTCTACCCGTATCGACGCCATGACGGAGAGGTTATGGTGCTTTTCATGATCGGCTACGCGGTGCATCGCTTCTTGAATGAGATGCTGCGTGTCGATACGGACCCGGTGGCGTTCGGCTTGACGCTGTCGCAGAACATCAGCGTACTGACCCTCGTCGTGGGCCTGGTGATGGGTCTGGTGTTGTGGTTCAGGCCGGTGCAGTATCGCCCCACGGGTTAATACCTGCTGCGCGGGGCCTCTTCCTGGGGTTGCGCGGGATTACGACGGGTCGGACCACCATTTCCAGCTGATGAGCAATCCCAGCCCGATCCCCAGGTGATCGAAGCCGACATCTTGCAGGCTGCCGCTCCGCGAGGGGATGCGCAGCTGGATCAGTTCCGTGATGGTGCCGTGGACCATGATGAAGAACACAAGCGTCCAACGCCAGGACGGCGGCACGCGCAACCAGCCCGTGAGGATCGCCAGCATCGCGTACGCCCCGACATGGAGCGACTTGCCAATCAGGTACTTGAAGTCGATGCCCAGTGCCTCGTTTCTCAGTTCCCCGATGTCAGGGGTGGGCATAACCAGCATGGACGTCCAGACGACGACATAGATCGCCCAGATCACCCAGCGCCACCGCGGCGGCGGTGTCCACCAGTTTCCGGAAGGTTGGCTCATCGGCTTCCTTCACTCGGCAAGGAGGGCTCCGCAAACACCCCTCGGTCCTCCGGTCAGAATCGCAAGCCGCGAAGGGTTTGATGATTGTACGCCGGCGCAGTCGAACTTGCCAGACGGCTCAACTGCAGGAGAGGAAAAGTGAAACGTACGATGTTTGTCGTGGTGGAGGTGGAGAAAAGGAAGTGTCCCGCCGCAGCTTCCCCGGCGTCGCCCAGTCACCGAAGTCGCTAACGGCGGGACAAAACTAACCATAGCACACACGGAACGAAACGCAAGAAACGCAGGAATAAAACAAGCAATATTTTGTGAACGAGGAGTTTGGCTGCCTCCCAGCCCCGCGAGCGAAGAAGCGGTGTCACAACCACAGTTACCAACCCGAAGCGTCAGCGAGGGACGTCCCTCGCTGACGCTTCGGGTTGGTTGTGAATCCACTTCCGAGCGGGCCGACGCTGGCGGAAAAAAAAGACAACCGGCGGCTGCGGGGCCGCCGGTTCTGGGTGGGTCCGGGGGAATTGGGTCGGGGTAGGAGGCCGCCGAGAAGCGGCCAAGGGGGATTACAGGGGGAACTCACTCCTAGACCGCTTGTCGGGAGGTGCTGTTCTGGTGCAGCGTCTCGCACAGCCGGCGACAGCACTCCAGATCGCGGATCATGCTCTCGGTCAACACCTGCACTGCCTCGGGGTCCGCCGTCCACTCCAGTTGTTGCCGGCAGGTCGTCAAATGTTCCAGCACGTCCTTCAGCCACAGAAGGTTTGATTCGCGTCGGCTCATGGGCCACCACCTTTCTGCAGGTCGTCTTTTGCGGGAACGCAGAGCAATCAATGCAAGCCTTGTGCCAACGGTCCTGCACAAGGACCATCGCTTTCCCGAAGTCTTTCAGCAGAAGTTGCTTACGAAAGAAGCGGCGTCACACGAGAAAGGAGGGAGGACCGTCCGGGTTGTATTTTTTACCAGGCCGGACGGCGGGGAGTTGTAATTCTGGGCAAAGCCCGGCACCCGCTTGCGGGTTAGCGGCGTGAAACCCCTCCCCCCAACCCCCTCCCCTGCAAGGAGAGGGGGAGAAGAAGAGTGGTATCTGTCTTGCTCCCCCTCTCCGTTGCGGGGAGGGGGTTGGGGGGAGGGGTTTCACGCCGCTAACCCGCAAGCGGGACCGCCTCAGATACCGCGGCGCTTGACGGCCAACTTGCCGTCGTCGATGAGTTGTTCGAGGTCGCCGCGATTTAGCGGCGTCGAGGCGATGCCGTTGGCGGGTACGGGCACGCGCGACACCCAGGCGACAGCGTTGAGCAGCAACGTGCGGAAGTTATCGTCCCCCAGGTTGGAATGCTTGTGCAGGCCGGTGAAGCCGAAGCCGCGGCCACCGTCGGGACGCTCGTACGCCCAGGCGACCACCTGCGGTTTGCCGGCGACCACCGCAGCCAGGGCCGCCGGATTGCCGGCGTGCGAACTCGGCTTTTGCCCTTCCTTCCAGCGCTTCGTGATCGTCTCGGGCGGCGCGACCGCGGACAGGAGCGGCGTAACGCCCTTCATGCCCTCGACGAAGCGCATGTGATAATACCACTCGTCATTGATGCTGAAGGGCTTGACGCCGCGGGTGATCTCGTGCGTCGGGATGTCCTTGAAGCTCGGGGTCCAGAACGGGTTGACGGACCATTCCGCCTCGAAGTAGCCGCCCAGCCATTTCAGGTAGCTCTGACCCTGTTCGCCCTTACTGACCTCGACGCCGTAGTGGATCGCGGCGAAGCCGGCGCCGCGGGCCATCGCCTCCTTCACCGCCGGGTTGACGGCGGTGCGGCCGTGGTTGAGCAGGACGATGACGCTGTCGGCATGCTTGAGATCCTTGGGCCACTTGGCCATGGTGTGGACGACGGCATAGGTGTCGGGGCAGCGTTCGTTGATGGTGCGGGCGAGGTAGATCGCGGCAGCGAGGAACTCGTGATTGCCGCGGCCGCCGTGCGGCGCCGTGTCGGCGACAAAAACGATCTTCTTGACACCCTTTGCTGCTTTCTGAGCCTCGTAGTCGTAGATGTCGCGGCCCTTCTTGTCGTCGCCGGCGAAGCCCTTGCCGGCGAGCAGGAGGGCCACGCCGAGGCCCACGACGAGGGCCAGGCGAGAACGCGGACTGCAAACGTGTGCGCGCATGGAGGTGCATACCTCAAAAGGAGAGAGACGTTGGTGGGTTGTGTGGTCAGTATCGTGGCGACCGGCAGTCATGCTATACGGACAAGCCCACGGGTGGCCACCCGTGGGCTTTCTCACGCCCTGCCCGCCAGCATCCCGCAGCCGGCGTTGACGTCCTGTCCACCGCTGTAGCGACGCACGACCGGCATCCCCACTTCCGCACTCAGGGCATCGCGGAAGGCGTTTAACTCCGCCGTCGTTGGTGGCTGGAAGCGGCCTGTCGGATCGTTCA
Organism: Gemmataceae bacterium; assembly: GCA_035637055.1. GTDB lineage: Bacteria > Planctomycetota > Planctomycetia > Gemmatales > Gemmataceae > DASPXY01. The sequence goes on from DASPXY010000526.1 coordinate 13,319, forward strand.
CGTCGATCAGGTCAATCAGGATGGGCAGGCCCGCCGTCAGCCGCGCCAGCCGGCGGGCGTCGTCCGCGCTGGTGTTGATGCCGGAGAGCAGCGTCCAGGCCAACGTGACGCGCCGCCCCGTCGCCTCGTGATACTCTCGCAGCGCCGCCATCAGTTCCGGGAGCGGATGAACGCCCTCGATGGGCAGCAACTCGCGCCGGCGGTCGGGATCCGCGGAGGTCAGCGAGACGACCAGGCGATAGAGGCGGCGTTCGGCGGTGAAGCGGCGAATCATGGGGACGATGCCGACGGTCGAGATGGTAATCGCCTTGGCGTCGATGGCGAGGCCGCACGGTTCGGAGAGGATCGCCGCGGCACGCAGGACGCGATCGTAGTTGAGCAGCGGCTCGCCCATGCCCATGAAGACGACGCCGCGTACCGGATGGGGCGAGTCGGCCTGGATCTGCATGACCTGATCGACGATTTCCCAGGCGGCGAGGTTGCGTTTGAAGCCCAGGCGTGCGGTCGCGCAGAAAGCGCAGCCCATCGCACAACCCACCTGGGAGCTGACGCAAACGATGTACTTCTGATCTTCCGGACGGTGCAACAGCGGGATACGGACCGACTCGAACGGGGCGGGGCCATCGCCGCGGAAGAGATATTTCGTGAAGCCGTCGCGCGGCGAGACCACCTTGTCGAGCAGCGTCAGCCGGGGAATGGCGGTCGCGGCGCGGACTCGTTCGAGAAGGCGTCGCGAGACCTCGGGGAACTGCGTCGGGATCTCGGCAGAACCGCGCTGGAGCACCGCCGCCTGGAGCCGCCGTGCGAGGCGAGCGTTGACGCCCAGGTCGGCGAGCCGGGCGTGCAGTTCTTCGGCGGTGTGGTCTTTCAGCAGGATGGGCGCGGCTATCGGGACCATTTTCGACCTCACTCTCCTCGGCCTTCCGGCATTGCGGCTAATGGCAATGCGAGCGGTTGACGAGTTGTATATACTATGATATATACAGGCGCATGGATGACGACGACTTCGATGATCTCCTGGACGATTACGAAGCCAACGAGCCCAGCCCGAACTTCGAGATGCTGGATGTTGAGATTGTCTGGGTTCGGGGGAACTCTGGCCTCGGGTCCGATCACATCGCGATCAACAACGTGACTGAGGAAGAGGTGGAAGAGGTTTTGCTGGAAGTTCCACCTGAGGTCGAAGCGAAGCGCCACAAGGCCTATCCTGGCCGCACCTGCTTCTGGGGAGCGACACGCGCCAACCGTTGGGTGTTCGTCGTCTGTGAGGACTGGAGAGAGGGCGGCAAACGGTTCCTGAAACCGATCACGGCGTTTGAGCCGGAAGAAGGCGAGTCGTACTGGAGTCAACAATGACCGAGAAACGCATGACCAATGAGGAATTGGCGGAGGAGGCGCGGCGCTGGGACACCCGGGAGGTGACCCCCGTTGGTTGGGAGGATGCTCCGGAGGCTGTGCCGCGCGCGAAGGAGTCGATGCAGATCAATATCCGTCTCCCATGCCAAATGGTCGAAATCCTCAAAGAGTTCGCCAGGCGATTCGGCCTCGGCTACCAGGTACTCATGAAACGTTGGCTGGACGAACGGATTCGGCAAGAGCGCGACCGCCTCCGCCAAGAGCAGGAGCGGCTCCGGCGCGAGCGTGAGCGGGCGCAACGTCCGCCCATTATCAAACTGGCCTCGCCGACCTTCTTTTCCCAAGCCGCAGCCTTCGACGCCAAGCACGTGAGCGACCTGGCGGCTGTTGCGACCGACCAAGGATGAGTACTCGCAAGAGGCAGGCTCTTTTTGAAGGTTCTGGTATGCTATCGACCGAATGGCTGAGTGCGTTCGCTCCCGTCGGGGCTCTCCGGCAGGACAATCAGTGGGCTGCCTTTGGGGCCTGCGTTTTCTTTCACAAGCCGCCCCTGTTGTGGGTCGTGACCGCTCGGCATGTGGTGGAGAAGGTTGGCCGGCAAGCGCTCACCGTCCTTGTCACGCGATCGTCCGGCGAGGGGGTTATCGTCGTTGAGGTTGGGAAGATTCTCGCCAGCCACGGACTCTCGTGGGTTGAGGATGAGGTCAACGACCTGGCGGCGGCCCCCATGCCCACCTCGGCCGACTTCGCTACCAAGGCTGTGACGCCTCAGCATTGTCTGCGGATGACCGACATTGTTCCGTCCATGCCATGTTTCACCGTTGGCTGCCCTTACGGACTCCACGGCTTGAACCCGCAGAAGGCGACCCCCCTCGTACTTGACGGCATCATCTCTGGTGCCGACCCGACCAACCGCAAGGTTTATACAAGCGCTCCGACCTTTCCGGGGAACTCGGGAGGACCGTTGCTTGCTGTTCCGTTTGACCCCATTGCGGGAATCAACGCTGGTCGGCCGACGATATTGTTCGCGGGCATCATGCTGGAAACCAAATTGTTGCATGCGCCAGATCCGACCAGCCGCATCCCCCCGTTGCACCTCGGAGTCGCTGCCCCAGCGGACGCCGTCCTTGCTTTGTTCGACTCGGACCCGGCGCAGGCCATCTCCACTCGCCTTGAGGCGTTGCGACCAAGCCCATCTACGGCGCCGCCTTCAGCACAATGACGCAGGGGTCGATATCCTCGCGCTTCGAGTTCAGCCCTGGCGTCGGCAGCAATTTCGACGTTTGCCGATCGTAGAGGTAGATATCGCGCTCTCCCTCGCCGGCAATCCGCTCCGAGACAAACGTGATGTATCGGCCGTCCGCGCTCAGAGACGGCGTTTGCTCCTGGGCCACCGAGTTCAGGCCCGGCAGGTCGAGAAAGCGTTTCGCGGCACGGTCGTAGAGGTAGATGTCGCGCCCGCCCTTGCCGCCTGGCCGATCCGACGCGAACGCGATCAGGTTGCCGTCGTGGCTCAGCGACGGAGTCACATCCATGTGCGGAGAATTCAGCTCCGGAAATGGGACGATACGATCCTCGCGGCAGTCGTAGAGGTAAATGTCGCTCAGGCCCACGCCGCCCTTTGCATTCGAGGTGAAGGCCAGGAAGCGACCATCGCCGCTCAGGCACGGCATGCGCTCGTCGAACTGGCGAGTGTTCAGCGTTGTCGTCGGGGCGAGTTTTTTCTTCGCGATGTCGTAAACGACGATGTCCCAGCGCTGGCTGAAGCCGGCGCGGTTCCAGGCGGCGAAGGCGAGCAGGCGGCCGTCGCCGGACAGCGTCGGATGCAGCTGCGCGTTGGGCGAATCGTTCACCGCCGGCAGGTCGAGGAGGCGTTTTTCCTGCCGGTCCCAGACGAAGATGCGGCTTGTCTGGTTCTCCAATTCCGACGCGAAAGCGCAGTAGCGGCCGTCGAGGCTGAGCGACGGGTGGTAATCGCTGCGATTGTTGACGGTCGGAATCGACTCGACGATCTTGCCCTGCGCGACGCCGTCGTGCTCGTAGAAGTAGATTTGCGGATGGCGTGGCCGATCGCGGTAGGACGAAAAGGCGATCAGCAATTTGTGCCCGGCGGGAGTGGGCGGTTGCTCGGCGCCGAGGGGGATGGCGAGCGTGAGGGTGGCCAGGAGCAAAGCGAAGTAGCGCATCATCGGCAAAGCGCCCCAAGAACGATACAACCGATCCCGTTTAGACGTGGTTTCAAAACCCCTCCCCGCAACGGAGAGGGGGTTGGGGGGAGGGGTTTTGAAACCGCTTCTTAGCCGCTGGAGCGTCAGCGACCGAAGCGACGCTCTCCAAGTCCTCCGAACGCTCACGCCTCAAGTTCCCCCCATCTTATAATCTAGGGAGGAGGCGGGAACTTTTCCTGGCTCGGGCTTTGGCAAGCACGTGGCGGATGGTCCCGCGGAAGCCTCAACCAACACCGGCATGGTAATTGCACCAATACCCCTCCCATGACAACAACCGATGCGATTTCCCCTACGTCCGGTCCGGGTGAGCAGGCCGGGGGCGGCCTCCCCTCCCCGCTCGTGACCATCGAGGTCGGCGCGACGCCGATCGCCCCCCCGGCCGCCGAGACTGCGCCCGACGGGCAACCACCCCCGCCGCCTGCCACCGGCGACGCCCCGGCAATGCCATCCCCAGCGGAAACTGCGGCCGCGCCGGCTGCCGACACCACTCCTGCCGAGGCAGCGCCGCCGGAGCCTGCCGCGCCGCGCGTCGCGCCCGCCTCCATCCTCGCGGTCGATATCGGGGGGA
>DASPXY010000527.1:0-4062 GCA_035637055.1 Gemmataceae bacterium
GGTCGGCTACATGTCCCCGGAGCAGCACGCCGCGCTGCGTGCCGTGCAACTCGGCCGTGCGATTCCCGCACCGGTCGATGGTCGCTCGGATGTGTATTCGCTGGGTGTCGTGCTCTACGAAGCCCTGGCGGGGACGTTGCCACCTGCGGGCGAAGGCCCGCGGCTCCTGCGTCGCTGCAACCCGGAAGTGAGCGTCGGTCTTGCGGACATCCTTGCCAAGTGTTTGGCCGACGATCCGAGACAGCGCTACCCAAGCATGGCAGCCCTTGGCTCGGACCTCCGCCGCCACCTGGCGAACCAGCCGCTCGGTGGTGTCCGCAATCGCAGTCTCACCGAGCGTTGGCGGAAGTGGCGGCGCCGCTGGCCAAACGCCTCTGCCCGCGGCATCCTGCTCCTCGCGGTCCTCGCGGGACTCTGCGCCGCCGCCCTTGGCATCTTCGGCCACTTCCGCCAGTGCATCGACGAGGCCCGGGCAGCACTGAGCATCGGTCAGTCCCAGATGTCAAAAGGCCACTATACGGAGGCGGTAACGAGCTTTCGGCGTGGTATCTCTCTCGCTCGGAGTGTGCCTCTCCAGGGTGACCTGCTTCGGGAACTGCAGACACAGGAACACCTCGCTGAGAACGCGCGAATCGAGGCGGAGCGCATCTTGGCTGTCGGCGAACTCCACCGTTTGGCGGATCAGGTTCGGTTTCTCTGCAGCGGGGAGTTCTTGCCGCCGGAGGCAGCGCGTCGCCTGGAGGCGTGCTGCCGGACATTCTGGGCGAACCGCGGCGTGATCGTGGGGCGCCTGGATGCCGCTGCAAAGGCAGCGAGCCAGCATCTGCGCGACGACCTGCTCGACTTGGCGATTCTCTGGGCCGACCTGATGGTGCGGCTTGCCCCGGCGGCCGAGCGCGACTCCGCCCGTCAGGAGGCGTTGACTGTCTTGGCCCAGGCCGAGGCCCTGTGCGGTCCGAGCCCAGTGCTCGATCAGGAGCGACGGCTGCACACGGGGCAAGGTGGTGGCGTTGCGCGGCCGCCGCGGACGGCCTGGGACCACTACGCCCTTGGCCGGGCGCTGCTGCGCGTCGGGGATCTCCGCCGCGCCGCCGCTGAGTTGGAGCGTGCCGTCCGCCTGCAACCGCAGGCCCTTTGGCCGAATTTCTATCAGGGGATGTGTGCCTACCGCCTGGGCTACTACGAGGACGCGGTCACAGCCTTCAGTGTGTGTATCGGGGCCGCTCCCGAGGCGGCTGGCTGCTTTCACAATCGCGCCCTGGCCCATGCCGCCCTTGGCCTCATCGACCGCGCCCTCGATGATTACGACCAGGCCCTGCGGCTCGATCCAACCCTTGGTGTCGCCGTCCTGAATCGCGGCATGCTCCACAGTGACGCCAAGCGCTACGCCGAGGCCCTGGCCGATCTGCAACGTGCCCTGGACCTCGGCGTCGATCCGGCGGTCGTCCACTATGATCTGGCCCTCGTCAACCTGGCCCGCGGCAATCGGTCCCTGGCCCTCACCCATCTGGGGCACGTCCTGCAACATCGGCCAGGGCATGAAGCGGCCCGCAAGTTGCAGAAGAGTCTCCAGCCCGACGGCTAGCCGAGCCTGGACGGGGTGGCAGACGTTGGACCTTGACGGTAGCCCATTGGGTTGCTTTGCTGGAGATAGCTAATGAGCGCCGCGACGGTATCCGCGACCGGTCAACGACAATGCCGAGGGGTAATCGATATGGGCCCAACCGGACTGCAAAGTGCATTACGCAAGAAGCCGTTCGAGCCATTTCGGATGGTCACGTCGGACGGCACCTGTTACGACATCCGCCACCCGGATCTGGTGGTGGTCACCCTGACCGACGCCATCGTTGGTTTTCCTGACCCGGCCGGGTCAGGCGCCTGGTCGCGTTTCGACATTCTTGGCCTGGAGCATATCGTCAGGTTAGAGCAGTTGCCGCAACCGACGGCCAAGCCAGCGGGCAACGGCGAGGAAACTTCTTGACCGCTGCACCGGACGCCTAACCGCATACGGAACCCTTCGACATGGTCCGCTGCGAACAAGGCTATCTCTGCGACATCTGCGGTGAGGATGTCGAGGTCATCACCGACTCCGACCTCTACCTCCGCTACATCCTCGGCGAGGTCTCGCCCCTGGCCCTGCCGACCATGCGCGAGCGGCACATCTGCTGCAACCCTGCCAACGCCCAGTACATCGTCGATCCAGCCTTTCCACCGATCCGTTGCGACAGCGTCTTCGCCAAGGAGTTTCTCGATCCCGCATTCGTCGCCGAGCAGGAGCAGCGCATCACGCGCGCCTGGCGCCGCTTGCAGGAAATTCCCACACTCGGCATCCCGATTACCGAATACCCCCTCCCCGAAGTGCTGCAAGCCTGGCGTCAGCAGGCCGGCGGCGCCGGCTGAGAGTTGCGTTCCCCCGCGCCAACCGCTACAACTGTCCCTCATCGGGGTTTCCCAAACAACCTGTCCCGTTCCATTCTTGAGAGATGGGGGATCGACGATGATGACATTGCGCAAGCGCCGCGTGCGCCGCCTCCTGGCGTGCCTCGCCGCGGTCGGCCTCGGACTGCTGCTCCTGCATCTGCCCTGGTCGCCGGCCCAACCGCCGGCCAAGGCAGCCGCCGACACCAACTTGCCGGCCGAATGGGTCAAGTCGATGGCCTGGCGCAGTATCGGCCCGGCCAACATGGGCGGCCGCATCACCGCCCTGGCCGTCTACGAGGCCGACCCGACCATCTACTACGTCGCCACGGCCTCCGGCGGTTTGCTCAAGACCACCAACAACGGGGTTACCTTCCAACATCAGTTTGACCGCGAACGCACCGTCTCGATCGGCGACGTCTGTGTCTCGCAGGCGAACCCGAACATCGTCTGGGTCGGCACCGGCGAGGCCAATCCGCGCAACAGCGTCTCCTACGGCGACGGGGTCTACAAATCGCTCGACGGCGGCCGTACCTGGAAAAACATGGGCCTGAACAAGACTTTTCAGATCGGCCGTATCGCCATCCATCCCAAGAACCCCGACATCGTCTACGTCGGCGCTCTCGGCCGACTCTACGGTCCGAATCCCGAGCGCGGCCTGTTCAAGACCACCGACGGCGGCAAGACCTGGAAGAAGGTTCTCTACACCGACGACAATACCGGCGTCATCGACGTCAAGATGCACCCCACTGAGCCTGACACGCTCCTCGTGGCCATGTGGGAACGTAAGCGCGACGGCTTCGACTCCTACATTGGCGAACCGCTGCCCGATGGCCTTGATGGCTACGATCCTGTCACGCGCTGGGGCAAGAGCAGCGGCATCTACAAAACCACCGACGGCGGCAAGACCTTCCAGCGCATGACGCGCGGCCTGCCGACGAATTCGATGGGCCGCATCGGCCTGGACTACTATCGCAAGGATCCGCGCGTCGTCTTTGCCGTCGTCGATTGCCAGAAGATCGGCATGGGCACGCCGCCGAAGGTCGTGGCGGCGCCCGGCTATCTCGGCATCCAGGGCGAGGACGGCGACCCCGGCCCCGGTGCCCGGATCACCGTGGTGACGCCCAACGGCCCCGCCGATGAGGCGGGCCTGCAAGTCGGCGACCTCATCCAGGGCATCGGCACCGTCAAGATCGTGGACTACGGCGACCTGCTCGACGAGATCGAGAAGCATGTCCCCGGCGACAAGGTGAAGTTTGCGATCCGCCGCGACCAGCAAGCGCGCGCGGTCGAAGTGACCTTCGGCAAACGCCCCGGCAAGTTCGTCGGCAAGGGCGGACCCGGCGGCCAGAAAAAGGGCAGGCCCTATTACGCCTATCTTGGAGGCCAAAAGGAGAACGTACAGGATCAGCAAGGCGTCGATAGCTTCGAGTACGGCGGCATCTACAAATCGACCGACGGCGGCGAGTCGTGGGCGCGGATCAACAGCCTCAACTCGCGGCCGATGTACTTCGGCGAGATCCGCGTCGATCCGACCGACGAGCGCTACCTCTATCATCTGGGCGTGGCGCTGCACCGCTCCAGCAACGGCGGCCGCACGTTCCGACCCGACGGCGCCAGCGGCCCGCGCGGCGCTCATGCCGA
>DASPXY010000528.1:0-5121 GCA_035637055.1 Gemmataceae bacterium
CACCGAATCGGTGCGGGCCGTCGCCGCCCTCGGCGTCCGCGACGAATCCTGAATCCCGAACCCCAGAACCCGTAACGACAATTATCATGTTGCCCCATGCGCTCCCCTGCTGGGGCAGTCTTCACACCAACCACTTTCGAGGAGACCATTCCATGGCAACGACGGGTAATGGCCAGGTGCGCAAAACCCTGGCCTCGCAACTGGATCGGCTGGACAACATCCTGGACGCTTTGAGCGACGGTCTGAACGAGGCGGTCGCCACCGCGGTCGAAGGGGCCGTCGAACGAGCCGTGCGTCAGGCAGTTGGCCTGGCGGTCAAGGAGGCGATGCAAGCGGTGCTCACGGAAGTGCTGACCAACGCCGACCTCCTCGCCACCCTGCGTACCGTCCTGCCCACGACGCCGGCCGAGAGCACACCCAATCCGCCCGAGCCGCCGAAAAGCCTGTGGCGGCGGGCGTGCGACGGCCTCAAGGTCGGGCTGGTGGCAGCTGGTACGGCCTGCACTGCGTTCGCGGGACATCTGGGTGGCGTCAAGACGGCCGCCCGCTCCGGCTGGCGGTTGGCGAAAAAGTTCAAGGGACGAGTGCTGGCGGCGTGCGGTATCGGCGTGGCTGCGGGCGTCGTGACGTACTGGGCCGGGCCGTGGCTGGGCATCGCCGCTGGCTGGTTGAGCGGCTTTGCCGTCAGCCTGGCGGTGCAGGGGCGGAACGCCCTGCGCCGCCTGTTCGCTCCCGCCCCTGTGCCCGCCTTCGCTTGAAATGCAGGCCCCATCTTGCCACTCGACTGGCCGGTCAAACTTCAGGCAGTTCGCTGCCCGGAGCGTCAGCCCGTGCAGATCGTGTGGTGAGGTGGGGCCACCAGCGAGGAAGGAAGTCACTTCCCCAATGCGCGTCCGGACTTCTGACGGACGAGTCGTCTCGTTCCTTTCGAGAAAGGAGGTGCCATGCCGAAAGCGATCCAGATGGAGCAATACCACGTCACCGTGTATGCTCCGCGCGGTCTGCCCGAGGAGGAATACGACGCGATGCACCGGACGCTGATCGACCCGCACTTCCGCACCGAGTTACGCCGAGCCGTCCGGCGGGTCGTTGGCAGGCATCCGTCGCTGCGCAAGGTGAAGGTCACCGTCACCTACTGACACAACTCGTTGCGGCAGGGCGGCCAGATCGCGATCCTCCTGCCGCCGATTCCGTTCGCCTTGACGTCCCTGGAACGGAGGAGCCATGTCCGCGAAGCACAAACTCAACTCGGCGAACGTGCTGGGTGCGCTGCTCGTCGCCGGCCTGCTCCGCGACGTTACCGGCTCGTTCGGTGTATTCTTGATCGCCCTCGTTGCCCTGATCGCCGCCGGCTACCACGCGGGCGACATCCGCAAGTGAGAGGAAGTACAACGGGTTCTGTCCGCGTGCTGGCCCAAGAAGCCAGCACGCGGACAGGAGCCCGGCAGGATCGACTGGAAAGTGTCCACGAACACCCGTTTCTCTTTTTTAGCTATGACCCGAGGATCAAGGACTGCCAGCGAAGTCTGCGTCTCTCCCGGGGTTCTCGCCCTATCTCCTTTGCCGTCTCAGTTCAAGTTCATCAAGAGCCTGGACGCTCCCGCAACCAATTTGCACCACCAAGGCATCAGCAAAGAGTCCCGTGTGGACCAAGCATGTGACCAGGAGTCCTCGTTCTTTCAGCCTCCAGACATAATGTAAGCGAACGCCCCGTCGTTTGTCCTCCGGGGTGGCCACGTCCTTCTCGGGCTCACCAAGTTCCGCGATCAAGTGATCGACATCCTTCCGGTAGGATGCCTCTGTGCGAAAAATGTTGGTACTCTTGGATATCAGTTTCTCGTCAAGGAAACCGTACTCCCCGTAATCCGTCGTATACTCCCGGTAACCGATGCGCGGTTTCGACTGCGTCTTCTCTTCCTTCGCACTTGGGTTACCCTTCAAGAATTCCTGGCGACTCATTCTCCCGACAAGGTCCTTGGAGAACTTCTGAATGAAGGTCGCCTTGGCAAGCGGAAGGGCAACTTTCGCTGTCGGGTCAATACTCCTGATCGCATCGGCAGCGGCCTCGCGCACACTCTGCTCCTGGTCCCGTAACGAGTCGGCGAGGGCGTCCAATGCCCCTTTCGCCCGCGAACCGATTTTTCCCAACGCTGTCGCGGCGTAAGAGCGGACGACGGAGTGTCGATCTTTCAGTGCTTCTGTCAGCCTGGCGACTGCGTCTGCTGCTTCCGGCCCAATGTTGCCAAGGGTCTTCGCGGCGTGCCAGCGAACGAAGAAGTTCGGTTCGTCCAGAAGCCCGATCAGAGGCACGACAGCAGGTTTGCCGATCCCGCGCAAGCCGTAGCAAATGTCAAATACCTCATCCCCGTCGCAGGTTTTGAGCATGGCAATGAGCGTTGGCACTGCCTCGCTCGCTTCCGGTCCAATCGCACCCAACGCCGACGCGGCGGCCATGCGCACGCGTTTCTCTCGATCCCCCAACGTCTTGATGAGGACAGCGACAGCGGGTTTCGCCTTCATCCCCATCTCGGCCAAGGCGTTCGCAGCCCCGATGCGGATGTTCGATTCACGATCCTCCAGGCCCTTGACCCACTCAGTCAAGGGCTTCTCCTTGTAGGTCGGCTCCGAACTGGGTGGCTTGCTCGGCAGAACTTGAGCTGAAGTGTCGCGGCCGATTTTGCTGAGGATGTCTGCTGCGGCCTTGCGAACGCCTGGATGGTCGTCGTTCAGTCGTTTTCGGATCGCAGGGACAGCCACCTTCGCGACATCGCCCATCGCACCGAGGGCAAGGAGGGCGAGACCACGAACCTGGGTGTCGTGATGGTCGAGAGCCACAACCAAATCGTTTACCGCAGGCTCGCCAATCTTGCCCAGCGTGCTGGATGCGTAACTCGCGGTCGTCCGATTGGAACTACGCAGTAGGCGAATCAGGGAAGGAACGGCCGCTGCGCCTGCTTCCCTCAGCCCAAGCGAGGCGATTGCCTGGAGTGTCTCGTCTTCATCCTGTAAGCCGAGAATCAGTGGTGGGACGCCTTCCCCCCCAATCTTGCCCAGAGTGATCGCCGCGAACTTGACGACCTCAAGATTCGGGTCTGTCAGTGCGGCAGACAATGCCGGCATGGCTTCCCTCGCGGCAGGCCCCATCTTCATCAACGCGAAGGCGGCGTCCTCGCGGCTCTTGGCATCGCCTTCCTTCAATGCCTTGACCCAAACACTGAGCGGTTTGCCCTCGTAGACCGGCTCTTTGGTCTCGGCTGCGCCGGTGCCGATCTCCTTCAGAGCTTGAACGGCGAGAGACCGGACCGCCTCGTCGCCGAACTGAGATAGCCTTGTGAGCGAAGGAACGGCGCATCTCGCTGCCGGGCCGATCTTCCCCAACGCCGATGCGGCCGACTCGCGAGCCGCATTGGCCGACGTAGAATCGCTCGGGTCGTCCAAGATCTTCAGGAGAAGATCAAGACCGGGCTGGGCGTCATCTGGGTTGATACGAGCAAGGGCACCGGCGGCAGCGATTCGTACCCACACCGTCTCGTCCTTCATCGCCACGGTCAACGCCTGGACAGCCTCCTTCGCTGATGGACCGATCTCGCCAAGTATCGAAGCGGCGTACCCCCGCACCTGTGGATCCTTCAACGCCTTGATCAGCAGAGGTACTGCCGGTTTGCCGAAGCTGACCAGAGACCACTCAGCGAATAAGGGGGCGTACTCATCCGGGGCTCCCTGTTCGGAACGCATCCCCATCACGGCGAGAAGCGTGGCAATCGCTACTTTCTGGTGTTCGGGACTAATACGAAACAGGGCAGTTGCGGCTTTGGTCCGGATGGTCAGGTTCTTCCCTTTCGCTAATTCCAGGAGTACAGGTACAGCGGGCTTCGCGACTTCACCCATCTCGCCAAGTACGTAGGCGGCCTGCTCACAGGTTGTCGGGTCCTTGCTGTTTATCGCCGTAATCAGGAACTCCACGGCCGGTTGGCCAATACGCCGGAGTACGCCCGGCGCGTCCTTACGCCCCTTTCCGTCTGGGTTACTCATTAAGGCGACCCAGGCAGCAATCGTCTTCCCCTCGAAAAGCTGACCCTTCAACTCCCCCTTCGTGTCAACGCCCTGCCCCGGTTCCGAGCCGCTCTTCCCCGGCACCAGGTTCACGCGCGTAGACGCGATCACCGATTCTGTCGGTGGGCCGCCTCGCAGAGCGAAGAACAAGATGAGGAGCATGAGGCAGGCCATTGCCGTCCCGTAACCGATGACGAGGCGTCGCCGCGTTGCTCCATCCTTGGGGGCGACGATTGCTCGCGCTTCGCGGAGCGAACCGAGGTGCCTGCCCAACTCCGCTCTCGCTTTCTCGACTTGCTTCGCCTGTTCGACAAGTTCGACCGGCAACGGCTTCAGGGCGAGCACCTGATTGGCGATCTGCACCAGGAGACGCTCGCGTTGCTGCTGTTGCACCGTCGTCGGCTCTTTGCCCGCGTTTGCCAGGCGGATCTGCTCGTCGAGGGAGGCGATCTGCCTGCGGATCAGCGAGTCGCCGAGCCCCACCTGGTAGGCTCGTTCGCCGAGAGCAACGGTCGCGGCGGCGACAGCACGCACGCGATTGCGTTTACCGCAGAGGGCCTTCGCGTGACGAACCACGCCCAACGCGTGTCGGCCCGTGCTCAGCCAGATTGATTTGAATTCTCGGAGAGCCCGTCGCCCGAAACCCGCAGCCGGTGTTGCTGCACCTGCGGCGGAAGTTGGTTCGGTTCTGGCAGTCGGTGCCGTGGTTGTCGGCGGTTGGCTGGGCGGTGTCGCAACGGCCGCACCCGGGACGGCCAACACGCTCCTGCACGCAGGGCAGCGGACTTTGGTGCCGGCGTCTTGATCTTTCGCCTGCAACTGCCTACCGCACGGACACCGGAAGAGGATGGGTATCATCGAGCCTCCGCAGCAAACTACTGCACCGCGGCAACTCTAGGGCCAAACCCGCGACCTGCCGCGCGGGGAAGGGATCCTGCCGCTGTGCTTCAGGGTCGAGTTTATCCGACAGGCGGCTTGAATACAAGAAACTGTCATTTTTAGAACTGTGGAACAAACAGCGGCCTTCGGGTGAAGTGAACCTTTCGCTTCCTCCTCGACCTCGGCCGC
>DASPXY010000529.1:0-6521 GCA_035637055.1 Gemmataceae bacterium
AGACAACTTCGGTCCGCGGCATCAACTTGGCCAGTTCCTCGATCACCGCCTCGGGATCGTCCACGGCAACCGCGTCGAACGGGCGCGCGCCGGCCTCCCCCGTGCTGAAGTGCGCAATGTGGCCGTCCTTATCGACGGCGAACCAGGCCGAGTCCATCGAGTGCGCGGCGGGATAGTCCGTTTCGACCAACACACTCCCCGGATCGCTCTCGTCAGGCATTGGCTCAATTGTTCCGCTTGCGTCTGGGTTTGGCAGGTGGTTCATGGTCAAGCCCCTCGAAGTGCCGGCCTGCGGTGGTCAGTCGCCCCGCTTCGTGCCAGGGTGCATGCCGACCGTTGTAGCCCGGCAGGCACCGCAGGCCAGAGCAGCGGACAGATTCCGCTGCCGAACGACAACAACACCGCGGTTCCTGTCGTGCCCGTGGCGGCATCGTGGCGGTGTGAGTGTATAATGCGGAGGCAAACGACCCGTTGTTCGTAGTTCCGCCTTTAGGCGGCTTGACGTCGAGCCGCCTAAAGGCGGAACTACAAACAAGCGGTCGCTTGTTCCTGCAATAATCAGGGCGACCGTTGCTCGCAACCGAATCCAGTTGGTGGTTTTCCACATGCAGGTCATCCACGCCGGCCAGTCCTTTCCGCCCTCGTGGTCGGTCGCCGTGTTCCTCGCGGGTCCGACGCCGCGCAGCCCGGACGTGCCCTCCTGGCGCCCGGAAGCGCTGGCCCTGCTCGCCGAGGCCGGCTTTCGCGGCGTCGTCTTCGTGCCCGAGACGGCATCGGGCGACCGCTCCCCCGACTATGACGATCAGGTAGAATGGGAGCGGCAGGGCTTGAACTTCGCCGACCGCATTCTGTTCTGGGTGCCGCGCGACCTGGAGCGGATGCCGGCGCTGACGACCAACGTCGAGTTCGGCCGCTGGTGTACGTCGGGCAAGGTGGTGCTCGGCTTCCCGCGGTCGGCGCCGAAGAACAAGTATCTGCAATGGCTCGCGGGTGTCGAGGGCGTGCCGGTCTCCCACACGCTGCGCGAGACCATCACCGCCGCCCTGGAAGGTTCGACCGATGCCGCCGAGCGTCGGGCCGGCGAGCGCCATATTCCCTTGCACGTCTGGCGCACTCCGGCGTTTCAGGCATGGTATGAAAGTTATAAAAGAGCGGGTAACTCGCTGGAAGAGGCTCGGTTGGTCTGGTCGTTCTGCCGGCCGGGTACACGCCAGACCTTCGCCCACGTCTTGCACGCCCGCATCTGGGTCGCGGCCGAGGGACGCTACAAGGACAACGAATGGGTGCTGTCGCGCCCTGATGTTGCCTGTGTCGTCCTCTACCATCGCCCGCCGGGGGCCAAACTCCTCGACACCCAGGTTGTCCTGGTGCGCGAGTTCCGCACGGCGGCGCGCACCACCGACGGCTTCGTCCGCGAGTTACCCGGCGGGTCACACGCCGAGGCAGGATGGTCGCCGGAGGAGGTCGCGCTGGCTGAGGTTCGCGAGGAGACAAGGTTGTTGCTGGCGGGCGAGCAACTGCGTCGTGTCGGCAGCCGGCAACTGGTCGGCACGCTGTCGTCGCACCACGGCCACGTCTTCGCGGCGGAATTGACGGACGCCGAGAGAAGCGGGCTGCGCGAGCGCGCGGCGACCGGAGTTGTCGGCGGCGTCACCGAGGACACCGAGCGGACCTTTGTGGAGGTGGTCACCCTACGCGAGTTACTCGGGGAGGGCCTGGCGGACTGGGCGACGGTCGGCATGGTGCTGCAGGCCCTGACGCCGAGGTCATGAACCCGTTCGGGATTGCTCACCCGGCTTTCTGGCGGCGGTCAGGCTCCTTACCCGGCCAGCTGACCGCGGCCGCATAAGATCAATCACTGACCACTAATCAGGAGGGAGGCATTGTGCTTACCGGCAAGATGGTGCGCGTTCGCTACGCGCGGGACAAGATTATTCCCTACTATATCGATGTAGAAGATACCGAATGGCGAGAAGTCGCCGAGCGACTGCTGGAGGTGTTCCGCGCTCACACAGGCCGGACCCGAGGCGAACTCGACGAGGAGTTGCGGGACGCCTTCGGCGACGCGACGACGCAGCTCGTACACAGCGGCCTGGCCAAGCTGCTTGAGGATCGCTGCGAGTTCGAGGTCGTCTCCGGCCATCCGCCCGAGCAACTGCGTGATGCCGTCTTCCGCGCCGCGGCCGCGGCACGCCGGCGCGAAGTGGCGCCGGGCGAGCACGCCTTTGACCGTGCGGCGGTGCTCGCCGAGGTGGCGACGAGCCTTGGCATGGAGGCGGCCGCGGTCGATCATGGGCTGCTCGCGGACCTCAAGAGCGAGCAATGCCTCGCCAGCTTCAAGGACATCACCGCCGAGCGTCTGCTGCAGCGCTACAACGTCGCCCTGGCCCAGTCGGTGTTGCTGCGTTCGACGGGCGTGACGGTCTACGTCCGCGGCGAGCCGCCGCAGCGCTATCGGCAGCTCTTTCGCCTGGTGAAGTTCCATCGCCTGGTGTGCGAGGTCGAGGAAACCGGCCCCGGCGCTTACTGCCTGCGCCTGGACGGGCCGATGAGTCTGTTCACGGCGACGCAGAAGTACGGCCTGCAACTGGCGCTGTTCCTGCCGTCGCTGCTGCAGTGCCGCGACTTCGACCTGCGCGCCGACCTGCGCTGGGGACCGGAACGCAAGCCCAAGATCTTCACGCTGTCGGCGGCCGATGGGCTGGTGTCCGACCGGCCGGACAGCGGCATGTACGTCCCGCCCGAACTGGCGATGTTCGTCGAGCTGTTTCGCAGCCGGATCGAGGCGTGGACGATTTCCCCGGACGTGGACGTGCAACCGCTGGGCAGCGGTTTCTGGGTGCCCGATTTCCGCCTGCAACACACCAAGACGGGCAAGACGGTCCTGCTCGAAGTGCTGGGCTTCTGGCGGCGCGCCAGCGTTGAGAAGCACCTGGAGCGGCTGCGCAAGCACGCGCGCGAGCCGTTCCTGCTGGCGGTGTCGGATCAGCTGCGCATCGACGACGCCGACCTGGAGGGGATGCCGGCGGCGATCTACCGTTTCCGCCAGATGCCGCTGCCCGACGAGGTGGCGCGGCTCGCCGAGGAAGTCCTCAAACAACCCTCACGAAACGACGCTAAATAAGGTCTTTGAAATCAGCATAATCGGATCAGGGACGGGGTGCCATGCCACACACGACACGGAGGGACCACTCATGCGCGCACGTTCTGTCTGCCTTCACGTTGTCCTGATTATCTGCCTGAACTATCCGGTCCGGGGCGAGGCACAAGCATCAGGAGAGCAGAAAGCGCCCGAGGGAAAAGGCGCTCCTCGGGTGGACCGCTACGGCGACCCCTTGCCCACGAGGGCGGTGGGCCGACTCGGGACAACGCGCTTCCGCCACCCTGACGCCGTTCACTTCGTCGGCTACGCGAGCGATGGCAAGTTGCTTGTGACCGCCGACCAGGGCGGCGTGTATCTCTGGGACGCCCAGACGGGCAAGGAAGTGCGTCGTCTGCCATCTGTCAGAAACTGGTGGGTGCCACTCTCTGGCGACGGCAAGATGCTCCTCAGCCGAGAGGGAGAAAAGTGGCTTGTCAGGGACGTGGCGACCGGCAAACAGGTCGGCGGGTTCGCCGCTCAAAGCGAAGAGGTTGCTCCGCGGTTGTCGCACGATGGCAGGCTCCTGTTGCTGTGGTACTACGGGCAAGGGGAGAGCGCCAGGTTGCGGTCGCGGGTGACCCTCACCGGGAAGGCGCTGCATGAGTTCGGCCCGGCGGAGGGCAACACGTTTAGCGCCACCGCCTTGACGCATTGTGGCAAGATGCTGCTCGCGGCGGAGCAACCGCGTAGTGTTATCCTTCAGTCCGGCAAGCCCCCGGTCGAATCGCAACTTCGCTTTCTGGACCTGGCCACGGGAAAGGAGCCGCGGTCGTTGGGCGTCCTGCTGCCGTGGGTCATGGCGGTCCAGGTCTCCCCCGACGACAAGGTGCTGACCGTGGCCACGTACGAACACCCAATTCGCTTGCTCGACGCTGCCACGGGGAAAGAACTGCGCCGGCTTGAGGGCAAGGACGCAGCCACGGGGCCGCGCTTTTCTGCCGATGGCAAGAGCTTGTTCGCGCTGCTCAGTCCGGATTCCCTGGCGCAATGGGAGGTGCAGACGGGAAAGAAAGTGCGGCAGTTCTCGTTGACGAAAGTGAACGACCTGCGCGCTTGGGACGTTTCGTTGGAAAACTGCTGGGCTCTTGCGCCGGATGGCCGAACGTTGGCGGTGGCGGCTGGCAACACCGTCGTCCGCTACGATGTGCAGACGGGCAAGGAGATCGGCGAACCGGAAGGCCACCGCAAGCAGATCGACTCCGTGGCCTTCGGGCCGCAGGGGCGGATGCTCACCGGCTCAGAGGACGGCACGCTCGCGCTATGGCAGGCGGACGGCCAGCGGCTGCGCGAGTTCACCACCGACCGGGATGGCCAGAGGAAGGAAGACCGGTTCTTCCGGTGGTGGGAGGTGCCGACATTTCGGGTGTGCGGGGCGTTCGCGCCGGACGGGAAAACCGTGGCGGGCCTGTGGCGGCTCGGCAAACTTCATATTTGGGAGAGCAATATAGGCAAATTGCTGTACCGCGTTGGCGATGGCCTGGGCTACGCCGCCTTCGCCTATTCCCCAGACGGCCGCTTCGTGGCTGCGAACGGGCCGCGGGGAGCCGTGCAGTGCTGGAGTACGATCACAGGCAAGGAAATACGCCAGTTCGTGTGGTCGCCGCAGTTCGGGGCAGCGCCGCCGCGCGAGCAGGAGAGCCGAGAGGATCCGGAGCGTGCAGAATCCTATCCGCTGGCCTTCTCCGCGGATGGCCGGTTGCTCCTCGCTGGAGGACCGTTGCGGGCCGGCTTCGACCTGAAGTATCTCGTCAGGAGCTGGGAGCTGGCCAGCGGTCAGGAGCGCTGGCGGCTGGACATCGGCCGGCGGGTGTGGGCTGACAACAGGCCCGGACCCTTTCTGCCCCCGCCGCACCTGGCGCGGTCCCTGGACGGTGTGGTGGTGTCGTTTGCCAGCTCACCGGATGGCCGGCTGTTCGCCGCGGCTGGCCTGAGCAGTATCAAGTTGCGCGACGTGCAGAGCGGTGCGGAAATTCGCGTCTTTGGCGGATGGCGGCTCACTCCGTCCACTGCCGCCTTCTCGCCGGACGGCAAGCACCTGCTCGCCGGGAAGCAAGACGGCGCTATCCGCGTGTGGGACGTGGCAACCGGCACCGTACTGCTCGACTTCCCGGCGCACCGGGGCGCCGTCACGGCGCTGGCCTTCTCGCCGGACGGCAAGCTGCTGGCGAGCGGCGCCCGGGACACGACCGTCTTGCTCTGGGAGTGGGACCATGTTCGCCGCCTGGCCACCGCCCCGAAGTCAGCCGCGCTCCCGGCCGCGCCCGAAGTGTTGTGGGCCGAATTGGCGAAAGACGACGCGGTGCGGGCTTACCGCGCCATGAAGACGCTGGCATCCACCCCCGCCACGACGGTTGCCTTCCTGAAGCCGCGGCTGCGACCCATACCACCCGTGGACAAGGCTCAGCTGGAGCGGCTGTTGGCCGACCTCGATCACAAGCAGTTCGCGACACGGCAGCAAGCGGAGCAAACGCTGGAGAAACTGGGCGATTTGGCGATGACGGCGATCCGGGATAAACTCGCCGGCTCGCCATCATTGGAGGCCGGCCGTCGCCTGGAGCGGTTGCTGGATCGGCTGGAAGGCATGGCCGCCGCGCCCGAGGTGCTGCAAGTGCTACGGGCGGTCGAGGTGTTGGAGTGGATCGGCAACGCCGAGGCCCGCCAGATTCTCGAAGGGCTGGCCCGCGGGGCGCCGGGGCACCGCGTCACCGAGGAAGCGCGCCGGTCAGTGGAACGCCTGGCGAAGCGTGTGGGCCTGTCGCCCTGAAGCGGGCAGGCCGTACGGACGGTAACCCAGGAGCATCACTCATGACCGACGTAGACGCCTTGCTTCAAGCGATCCATGACAACCCGGACGAGGATGGGCCGCGTCTCGCCTATTCCGATTGGTTGGAGGAACACGGCGACGCGGCGGATCGCATTCGCGCCGAGTTCATTCGCCTGCAGTGCGAACTGGCCCGCCAGGGCGCCGATGCGCCACAGGCCCTCTCGGATCGGGTTGAGGAACTGCTCGCGGCCCACCGCGAGGAGTGGACGACCCTGGCGTTCGCTCGGTGGCTGCAGCACCCGAAGAAGTCTTGCGGCAACACGCAGGGACACGACTTCTGCAAGTTGGTGTCGCAAGGCATTCGCGCTGCCCATGAGCGCGACCGGCTGCCGGCAGGCGATCCGCGCCGAGCTTACCGCGAGCGGCGACTGGACCAACTTGAGCGCCGCATGGAGGACGAATACGACTACTTCGGCTGCACCTGCTCGGCCCCGCTGTTCGACGAAGCGGAGTTTCGTCGCGGTTTCGTCGAGAAGGTCACGGTTCAGGATTACGCCGTCATCCTCTACGCCGACGCGCTGCCGGATCTCGGCGTGATTCGCGAACTGGAGATCG
>DASPXY010000530.1:0-9849 GCA_035637055.1 Gemmataceae bacterium
AAGGATCAGCTCCCGAACTGGCGGCCAGGTTACTCCCGCCCCAGGTGGCTTCGCCGGCCAACTCTGCCGTGCCAGCCCTGGAAACTGCCTCGGGAGGACTCCCGCTGGATGCGGTCGTGCGCCTGGCCCTGGAGAACAACCCCCAACTGGCGGCGATTCGCCAGCAGCGCGGCATCGCTGCGGCGGGAATCGTCATTGCCCGCACCTATCCCCACAACCCCATAGCGCAAGCCCAACTGCTCAGCGTGACGGGCCCGCCAGACACGGTCCTCAACTCGTTCCAATATGTGCCGCAGGTGACCCTGAGCGTCGAGATCCGGCGGCAACGGTCCTTTCGCAAACAGGCTGCCTTCGCGGCTCTGACCCGCACCGACTGGGAGATCGCTTTCCAGGAGGTGACCTTCGCGGTCAATGCCGTCCGTGCTTTTGACAACCTGCTCTACCGCCAGGCCAAACTCGCTGTGACCGAAGAGTTTCTGCGACTCAACCAGCAGGCAGCGGAGCAGGTCAAGCGCCTGGTGGAGGGCGGCACACTTCGCCCCCCGGACCTGATCCTGGCGCGGGTTGAAGTGAGCGACATTCAGTCGCAACTCGGCCTGGGACGCACCTCGCTCATCGCGGCCCGGCGGGATCTGGCACGTGCGGTGGGCGTGCCCGAGGTGAGGGACTTCCAGCTGAGCGGCACTCTGGCCCGGCCGGCTGCCGCCGCCAGCGCGGAGGAGTTATTGGAAGCGGCCCTCGAACACCGTCCAGACCTGTTTGCCAAACGCGCCGCCATCGCGGAAGCCGAGGCCCGACTCCGGCTCCAGATCGCGGACCGTTTCGGCAACCCGAATATCGGCCCGGTGTACGAGTTCGACCCCAGCCGCCTGAGCTACGTCGGCGGCCAGATCAGCGTCCCCATTCCGATTTTCAACCTGAAGACGGGCGAGATTCAGCAACTCCGGGCGCAGGTCGCCCAGGCGCAAGCGTTCCTGCGGCAAACCGAAGTGGAGATCCGCCAGGACGTGTCCGCCGCAGTGCAGCGTCTGACAGAAGCCCAGTCCTGGGTCACCAATTACCAGCAGGAAGTTCTGCCCACGATGCGCAAGAGCCTGGAGAATATGGAAACGCTGTTCAAGCAAGGCCAGCCTGGCGTCGATGTGCTGCGCGTGCTGGAAGTACGCCGGAAATTGTTACGCGCTCAGGACGGCTATCTGGATGCCTTGCTGGTCTACACGCAGACTCTGGCGGACGTGGCTCTTGCCGTCGGCGATCCCGCGCTGGCGATGGGTCTGTACCAATCCCCGAACCTCCCGCACCCGACGCAGCCCTGCCCGCAGGAAAGGCACCTATGAAGAGACAACTCCTTCCCCTTTTCGTCTTCGGGTTGATGTCTGTTCTGCTAGCCGGCTGCAAGGGCGCTGCCCCGTCTTCGGACGAGGCTCCCTCCCAGGCCCCGGTCCAGGCAGAGGCCGCCAAGAAGATCGTGCTGGGGGAATGGACCGACCTGCTCGGCACGACGCAGCCGCTCCCCAATCACTCAGCCCGCATCAGTGCCCCGGTGGAAGGTCGCGTGCTGTCGGTACTCCGTGACGGCAAGGGCGCCGAGGTGACCGAAGGACAGCAGGTCAAGGCGGGCCAGGTTATCGTCCGGCTGGACGACCGCGTCCTGCGCGCCAACCGCGTCAAACTCCAGGCGACGCTGAGCGACCTGGACGAACAGAAAAAGCAGGCCGAGTTCGCCCTGGAACTGGCGACGATCGAGGTCACTCGGCTGAAGGAATTGCTCCAGACCAATCCGGCCGGTGGCCAGATCCCGCTGGTGTCGCGGGTCGATATGGCCAAGGCCGACGTGCTGCAAAAGGATGCCCAATCCAAGTTGAGGTCTGTTGCGGCCAAGCGAGCCTTTGCCGAGGCCGATCTCCAGGCGCTCGATGAACAGATCGGATTCTTCACCCTGCGTGCGCCGATCGCCGGCCGGCTGAGCATGGTCCAGGCTGTCCAGGGGCAGACGCTCAACCCCGGGGCCGTCGTCGCCGACGTGACCGATCTCAGCCGGATCGACGTGCTGTGCTACGCCCCACCCCATGCCGCCGCCAAACTGGCCCTCGACCAGCCGGCGAAACTCTTCTTGGTCGAAGCGACCGCTCCGGAGCATCAGGAGCCGCTGCTGGGCAAAGTGGCCTTCATCGCCGTGCAGGCCCAGCCGGAAACCGGCAACGTCCCCGTCAAGGTGCGTTTCCCCAATCCGGACCTCCGCCTGCGGGCCAATACGGTCGTGCGCGTGTACGTGTTGACCCAGCCCGAACAGGAGCGGCTGACCATCCCCGCGGCCGCCGTCGCGGAAGACCGCGACATCCCGGCGGTGGTGGCGGTCCAGGACATCAAGACCGAGAAGAAGGAGAAGGGGAGCGAAGAAAAGACGCTTGGGAAGGTGCGGACCCTCCACGCCGTCCTCGGCATCCGCGACAGGGACCGGAGCATTGTCGAACTTCTCGGCCTGGAAGACCCGGCGACGAAGGCCAAGGTGGCCCCCGCGGACTTGCTGTTTGTGACGGCGGGGGGGAACGGTCTCCAGAACGACGACGTCGTCAAGATCCAGAAAGCAGAACAGAGAGAAGCGAAGTAACCCGACCCCGAAAGTAGTCGGCGGGGATAACCCACGCCGCTCGCTGTCGTTTTCGGCGCTCTCAGGATCTCCTCATGTTCAACCTCGCATCGAAAGCGCGCCCTTATTTCGGAGCCGTGGTCCTCACGGCCGGTCTGTTGACGGCGGGGGGCATCTACAGCGCCACGCGCATGCCCAGCGGTGTCTACCCCGAGGTCACCTTTCCCCGCATCGCCGTGGTCGCCAAGAAACCCGGACTCGACCTGGTGTCGATGGAACTCCAGGTCACCCGCCCGCTGGAGATGGCGGCCAGTTCGGTGCTCGGCGTGCGCCGGGTACGGTCCACGACCATCCGTGGTGGCTGCGACCTGTCCCTCGATTTCGCCGCCGGCACCGACATGGTCCAGGCTCTGCAACTCACCTGGAACCGCCTCGGCGCCGCCCGCGCGGAGATGCCCCCCGACGTCAAATTGGAAGTCGAGCAGATGACGCCCTCGATCTTCCCGATCATCTCGGTGGTGTTGACCGGCGGCGACAACCCAGCCCAGTTGCGCGACTATGCCTTCTACGAACTGGCCCCGCAGATCAAGACCATCCCCGACGTGCTCCGCGCCGACGTCGCGGGCGGCGACCTCCGCGAGATTGAGGTGGTCGTCCGGCCGAACAGTCTCCTGGCCGCGGATATGTCCGCCGCCGACCTGGCCGACCAGATCGGCCGGATGCACCGCCTCCAGCCGGTGGGCCGCCTTGAGGAGCCGCCGCTCTCCTTCGCCATCCTCGTCAACACTCAGGGGGAAACGGCCCGGCAGATCGAGGAGCTGGTCCTCTCCACCAAGAACGGTCAGCCGCTGCGAGTGCGGGACGTGGCGGACGTCAAGGTCATGCACACCGACCGCGTGGCTTCCGTCGGGTTTGATGGCAAGGATGCGGTGGTGATCACGGTGTTCCGCCAACTGGGCGGTAACACGCTCAACATCTCCCGCGACGTGCGCGAATTGCTCAAGCGCTGGCCCTTTCCCCGCCACATCCGCGCCACGGTGGCCTACGATCAGGCGCACTTCGTCGAGACCGCGGTGGCCAACGTGCGCGACGCCATCCTGATCGGCAGCCTGTTCAGCATCCTGATCCTGTTCGCCTTCCTGCGCAGCTGGCGGGCCACGTTGATTTCCGCCCTGGCGATCCCGACGACCTTGGCCATCACCTTCCTCGGGTTGCACTGGGCGGGCGCGACGCTGAACCTGATGTCGCTCGGCGGGCTGGCCGTGGCCATCGGTCTGATCATCGACGACACCGTGGTGGTCGTCGAGAACATCGCCCGGCATCTCACGCCCGCCGGCGCGCACGGCGCTCACCAGCCCGAAGCGCCAGCGAGGGGAAGGACTGCCTGGTACAAGCCCTGGACCTGGTGGAGTCGGAAGCCACAAACCTCGGCGGCTGGTCCTTCGCTAACTCCAGACACCGGCCCCCTGACCCCTGACCCCCGACCCCTGACCCCTGGGACGGATCCAGTGGACGCGGCCTCCTCCGAGATCACGGGGGCCGTCATCGGCTCGACGCTGACAACCGTGATCGTGTTCGTGCCCCTGGCGCTTATCGCCGGAGTGTACGGCCAGTTCTTCGCCTCGCTGAGTTGGGCGCTGTCGATTGCCGTGCTGGTCTCGATGGTCATCAGCCTGACCCTGGTCCCCGTGTTCGCGGCGAAGTTCCTGGCGGGCCGGCCGATGCCCCCGCCGGGCCGAATCTACAACTTCTTCGTCGATCGCTATGAGAAGCTGTTCGAGGCCAGCCTGCGCTTCCCGTGGGCGACATTGATGATCTCTTTCCTCGCCATCGGCTTCGGCGTGTTGCTATTCACCGGGGTTCCCAACTGGTTCGCGACACAGGAGCCGGGCAAGGCGCCGCCGGAGCCTCTCGTCAAAGGGCTCGAGACCGGGTTGATGCCCGCGATGGATGAGGGCGCCTTCACCCTCGATTACTACGCCCCGACCGGCACGCCGCTGAAGCGCACCGAGGAGATGGCCCGCACCCTCGAGGCGATCCTCCTGGAAAACCCGGACATCGATCTCTATGTCCGCCGCGCCGGCACCCAGATGGGCCTGTTTGCCA
This sequence comes from Gemmataceae bacterium, assembly GCA_035637055.1. Lineage (GTDB taxonomy): Bacteria > Planctomycetota > Planctomycetia > Gemmatales > Gemmataceae > DASPXY01. The sequence continues at coordinate 4,697 of DASPXY010000530.1, forward strand.
CCAAGACCAATCGCGGCGATATCCAGGTCTCCCTCCGGCCCGCCGAGGACGACTTCTGGAGCGTGCTGACGAAACCCGTTCGTCCCGAGTTCAGCAAGATGCAGGAAGAGTTGAAACGGGAAGGCAAGGAGGCGATCCGCAAGAAGTATCGCCGCCGCCCCATGGACAAGGTCAGGAAGGAGATCGAGGAGGAGATCGCCGAGCACTTCACGGAGAACCAACTCAAGACTGAAGTGATCCCGATCATGCAGGACCAACTCAACGACCTGTCCGGCCAGAACAGGCCGCTGGAGATCAAGCTGTTCGGCCCGGACTACGGGGTACTCCGGCCCCTGGCCGAGTCCGTGGCCGAGACCCTGAAAAAAAATGGGAAAGGCAGAGGCATCCGGGACGTCAACAGCCACGTCTTCGCGGGCAACCCGGACCTCATGGTCCAGGTGAAGGGATACTGGACGGTGCGGGGGCTGACCGCCCAGGACGTCGAACGCCAGTTGCGGGCCATGTACTTGGGGCAAATCGCGACGCAGGTCCGCGAGTCCTCCTTGCGGATTACGGATGTGCGCGTCCGCTACCCCGATGCCCTCCGGTTCGGGCGCGGTCGCTTCGACCCCGACCTGCTCCTGCAGCAACCGATCCTGTTGCCGCCAGGGATCGCCGGCCCGCTGCTTTCGCCCGCCGGTCCGCCCCTGCCTGGCCCTGCCCGGATGGTGCCGCTGGGCGCCGTGGCCCGCCTGGAGCGCCTGCGCACGCCCGACGAGCAGGTGCGTGAGAACCAGCAGCCGGTCGTCATCGTGACCGCCGAGCAGAATGAAGAGGAGGCCGGACTCGGTTCCGTCGTCGCCGACATTCGCCAGTGGATGGGAGAGATCCGCATGCCGCCCGGCTACCACTGGGAGATGGGCGGGCACTACCTCCAGCAGCAGGCGGCGTTCCGCAGTCTGACCTTCGTCATGGTCGTGGCGATCCTGCTGGTCTACATCATGCTGGCTTTCCAGTTCCGCTCCGTGATCCTGCCGCTGCTGATCTTGCTGGAACAGCCGCTATCGCTGGTCAGCGGCCTGTTCGCCCTGTGGCTCACGAACACCCCGCTCAACATTTCCAGCTACATGGGCGCGATTCTCTTGATCGGCCTGGACATGAAGAACGGCATCCTGCTGGTGGAGTACATTCAGCAACTTCGGGCCAAGGGCATGGAACTGCGGCCGGCACTCCTGCTGGCCGGACGGGTCCGTTTTCGGCCGATCCTGATGACGAGCCTGGCGGCCATCCTGGGGCTCCTGCCGCTCGCACTGGGCATCGGGCCGGGGGCGCAGATGCAACAGCCGCTGGCCATCATGGTCATGGGCGGGCTGATCGCCAACATGCTGTTCACGCGCATGATCATCCGGGCAGGGTATCTGCTGCTGGAGGGCCGCCGGGGAGTTGCCGTTGCCGCCGAGGCCGCGCCGCCGGCGGCAGTCGGTTCCTGACACTCATTAACCGTTATTAACCAAGCTACCGGTTCCCTTCAGCGCTCCCCCTCGTCACAATAGCAGAAGAGGTCGTCGAATCGACCGCTGGATTGAGCGGCCGACCCAGGCACTCCTTAATAGCGGAGGTGGACCATGCGAGCAACTGTTCGGCTGAGTGCGTTTCGGGGCGTCCCTCCGGGGCTTCTCCTCCTCGCGGTACTCCTGACTATGGCGGCTGACTCCCGCTGGTCGCCAGCAGCGCAACCCCAGCCGAAAGGCGCCCGCTACACCATCGAGCTGCCAGGCCAGGTCGAGGCGGCCGAGCAAACCAGTCTGTACCCCAGGCTTGCGGGCTACGTCCAGAAGGTGCATGTCGATATCGGCGACCGCGTGAAAAAGGGGCAGGTGCTCGCGGAACTATCGGTGCCGGAAATCGAGGCCGACCTCAAACACAAGGTCGCGCTGGTCGCACAGGCCGAAGCGGAAGTGGAACACGCCCGACGGGCTTTGCAGGCCGCCGAGGGCGCGCTCGTGCTGGCCGCCGCCCGCGTGCAGGAAGCCGAAGCAGGCATCAAGCATGTCCAGGCCAATCACGATCGCTGGAAGGCTGAGGCCCAGCGCCTTGGGGAATTGTGGAGCAAAAAGGTGATCGATAAGCAGACCCACGACGAAGGGCTTCGCCAGCTGGAGGCCGCCAGGGCAGCCCTCGCCGAAGCCGAGGCAAAAGGCAAAGCAGCCCAGGCGGCGCGGGAGGAAAAGGCGAGCAGACGCGAGCTGGCTCGGGCGAGCATCAAGGTCGCTCTGGCACGTCAGACCGTCGCCGGGGCCGAAGTCCAGCGTGCGGACGCACTCTTCCAATACGCGGCCGTCCGCGCCCCCTATGATGGCCTCGTGGTCTGGCGCGGCGTCAATACGGGTGACTTTACCGGACCAGGCAGAGGCGGGAAGGTGGAATCGCTGTTCGCTGTGGCCCGGATCGACTCCGTTCGCGTCCTCCTCGCAGTTCCCGAAGCGGCGGCCCCCCTCGTGGCCGTGGGGACGCGGGCGGTCATTCGCTTCCCGGCCCTCAAAGGGCAGGAGGTGGAAGGCAAGTTGACGAGAACCGCCTGGACCCTCGATCCCGCCTCACGAATCCTCCGTGCCGAGATCGACCTGCCGAACCCCGAGGGCAAACTGCGTCCGGGGATGTTTGTCCGAGCCGTCCTCACGACAACCGGCCCGGTCGAGAAGCCGAAGCAAGAAGCAGGGCCGAAGGAAGCAGCGACCACGGGCGACCCGCAAGCCTTGCTGAAGGCCCGCCTTGAGGTGGCCCGCAAAGGGTACGCGGAGGCCCGGCAACTGTATAAGCAAGCCGGTAGGGCCAGCGCTGACCAGGTCTGCACCTGGTCGTACCGCTGGCTGCAGGCGCAACGCGCGATCAGCAGCAAGAAGGACAATCAGATCGCCGCGCTCGAAGCGCACCGGGAACGCTTGCAAGACCTGCAGCAACGTGTGAAGACCATGTATCAGAGCGGCCTGGTTTCCTTGCTGGAAGTCACCACGGTAGAGTTCCACCGGCTGGAGGCCGAGCTTTGGCTGGCTCGTGAGAAGGCGAAGTGAGGCGACGTGCCAGCAGGCGCCAAGGTCCGGGTCACGGCCGCCCTGGAAGGGCCGGGGCTCGCTTCCCGGTCCCCGACTGCCTGGCCTGCTCAACTTGCAAAAGAAGGCCGGTAAAGCCAAGGCGTACCAGATCCGACAATTGCTGGCGCTGGTCGAGGAGTACAACTTGTCCCTCGGGGAGGACGCATGAAGGATTACCACATCAATGTCTTCTACAGTGAAGAGGACGAGTGCTACATAGCCGATATTCCCGACCTGAAATTCTGTTCCGCCTGCGGCGCTTCTCCCCTGGAAGCGGTGCGCGAAGTAGAGAAAGCCAAGAAGGCGTGGCTGGAAACTGCCAGAGAGCAGGGTAAGCCGATCCCTGAGCCGCGCTACCGTCCGGCCATCTACCACGGTGGTAGCTGATGGTGAGCTTCTTCCTTGCCGTCGTCATAGTCCACTGTTTCGGCCTATCTTCGGCCCCACTCTTCGCGGGTCTCGTTCTCCGAGACCGCCTTCCTGTGCCCGGCAACATTAACCACTTTTAACCTTCCCGACCGTTCTCTCTCACGAGCCGCCTTGTCACAATACCTGGGGAGGTGGCCTGTGCCGCGCGTGCTGATTATCGAAGACGAACGCAAGGTACTTCGCGGTCTCGAACGGGGCCTGCGCGAGGAAGGCTACGAGGTCGTCGCCGCTGCTACGGGGGAGGCCGGCCACGAATACGCGACGAGCCAGACCTTCGATTGCATCATCCTGGACCTGATGCTCCCTGGCCGTGACGGCCTCTCGGTGCTCGCCGAGCTGCGGAAAGCGGGAAAGAGTATCCCCGTCCTCATCCTCACGGCGCGTGATGCTGTCGAGGACCGCGTGACCGGCCTGGACGCCGGCGCCGACGACTACCTGGTCAAGCCGTTCGCCTTCGCGGAGTTGCTGGCGCGGCTGCGCGTGCTGCTGCGGCGCGGGACGGGCGAGCGCGAGACCGTGCTGCGGGCCGACGACCTGGAGATGGATCTGTTGGAGCGGCGCGTCACCCGCGGCGGGGCGGAGGTCGGCCTGGCGGCCCGCGAGTTCGAGGTGCTGGAATACCTGCTGCGGCACAAGAACGCCAATGTTACGCGCGAAATGCTCGGGCGGGACGTCTGGAAGGAGCCGGGCTTCGCCCTCACCAACGTCATCGACGTCTACATCACCTTCCTCCGCCGCAAACTGGAGCGGCCCGGGAAGCAGCCGCTGATCCACACCGTCCGCGGCGTGGGCTACAGCCTGCGGGAGTGAGCCATGCGCGTGAGCCTCCGCTGGCGGCTGACCCTCTGGAACACCCTCGCCCTGGGGGCCGTGCTGTTCGGCTTCGGGGGCCTGGTGTATGGCCTGCTGCAGAGCGCCCTCTACGAGCGTCTCGACCGTACCCTGCTGGACGAGTGGGAACAGCTCAAGCAGGATCGCCGCCTGGCGGCCGCGCGCGACGAGCGCCTCCGCTACCGGATCCACGAGTTCGACGAGCATCATCACGGTTTCTGCGTCGTCTACGACGCAACCGGCAAGGTCCACGAGCGCACCGAGAAACTGGCGGAGGCGAGCATCCCGCCGGCGCCGGCGGCCGACACCGAGCCCCGGCTGTTCGACGCCACCCTGCCGATCCTCGGCCGACAGCGAGCCCTGTGTGCCTCGCTGACCGTGGGAAAGGAGCGCTTCACCGTGCTGTTCCTGTCGCCCCTGGACGACGTGGACCGCGCCCTGGGGCAGCTGCTGACGGCCCTGGGCACAGCCGGGCCGGCTGCTCTGGTCCTGGGCGGCGGGCTGGGCTACCTCCTCGCTCGCCAGTCCCTCAAGCCGATGGAACGGCTGCACCGGCGGGCGGAGGAGATCACCGCCGAGCGGCTGGACCGCCGGCTGCCGGTGGCCCACCCCGACGACGAACTGGGCCGGCTGACGCGGACGATCAACGCCATGATCGGCCGGCTGGAGCGCTCCTTCGCGGAGATCCGCCGCTTCACCGCCGACGCCTCGCATGAGCTGCGCACCCCGCTGGCCGCCATCCGCACCGAGGCCGAGGTCGCCCTGGGCAAGCCGCTGACCGTCGAGCAGCACCAGGAACTGCTCGGCAGCATCCTGGAGGAG
>DASPXY010000531.1:0-11524 GCA_035637055.1 Gemmataceae bacterium
GGGCGCAATGGGCCGTCAGGCTCGTGAACGTCGAGATGGTGTTCGCCACCATGTCATCGCGATCGAGCAGCCGCGTCTTTTCCTTGTCCACCGTGCCCTCGCGCAGCTCGACGTGGCCGACGAAGTCCCATGGTCCGGCGACGACAAAGCCCGTCGCGATGACGCCGTCGGGATCGTCGGGCAGCAGCACATCTCCGGCCAATTGCTGACGGACGAATCGACGATAAGGGAGATCGCGATTGAAGGCGCGAATGACCCAGTCGCGAAACAGCCACGCCCAGAGGCGTTTCTTGTCCTTGTCGTAGCCGTGCGTGTCGGCGTAGTGGACGATGTCGAGCCAGTGACGGCCCCAGCGCTCGCCGTAGCGCGGCGATGCCAGCAGGCGGTCGATCAGCCGTTCGGAGGCATCGGGCGCGGTGTCACTCACGAAGGCGTCGGTCTCCGCGGGCGTCGGCGGCAGGCCGTGCAGGTCGTAGGTGACGCGGCGGATGAAGGTGAGGCGATCCGTCGGCCCCGATGGCCCGAGACCTTTCGCCTCCAGCATCGCCAGGATGAAGGCGTCAATGGGATTGTGTACCCAGGCGCTGTCTTTCACCGCCGGCAGCGGCGGACGTTGCAACGGTCGCAGTGACCACCAGTCCGCAGCGGTTTTTTCGCCTGCGCCGCTCGCCGCCAGCACGAGGGACTTCGGCCACGCCGCCCCGTCGTCGATCCATTTGCGGAGATCGGCGATCTGCTGCGCCGACAATGCCGGCCGCTGCCAAGGCATTTTCGGCTCGCGGCCATCGACCATGTGCAGCAGGAGGCTCTTGCCGGCATCACCGGGCACGACGGCTGGGCCCTTGTCGCCGCCGGTCAAGGTCTGTTCGCGCGTCGTCAGGTCGAGACCGCCGCGCGATTTCTTCGCGTTGTGGCACTCCAGGCAGCGCTCGCGCAGCACCGGCGCCACCTTCGCGACGAAGAAACCGTCGCCCCCACGAGACGTCTTTTCTTGGGTAGAGGGGTTGACCCTACGCGGCAAGGCGACGAGGGCGGCGGCAAGAGCCACAACCAGCCAAAGAGCGCTTCGCATGGATCGTACCCTTGGATCGGTTCAATCACCGCGGGCGACCGGTCGCTTTCAATCACAGCGGGGGATGCCCCTCGCTGTCAAGCACTTTTCCCCGCGCGCCCGCTTTGGTATTCTGTCCGATACGCTTCGGGCTCGGAAAAACGTAGCAAAGCAAACCCTCCGTGGGGAGATCGCAAATGGCCGCATGCCTCCTGTGCCTGCTGCAACTATCCCAGGTGGACGCCCAACCGCCGCGGATCGACCACCTCGGCGACCCACTGCCCGAAAGAGCCATCGCCCGCCTCGGCAGCACCCGCCTGGGCCACCAGGACCGCCATCTCAGCGCCGCCGTTTTCTCGCCCGACAGCCGGCTCCTCGCCACGTCCGGCGAGAACGATGGCTCCGTCCACCTCGCGGACGCCACCACGGGCAAACGGGTGCGGACGCTGCCCGGCGACGAGCCGTGGGCGAACGCCATCCTGGCGTTTTCCGCCAACGGCAAATACCTGGCCGCGAGCCGCGGTTCCTGCGGATGCACCGGACCGGCCCCGCGCATCCTGCTTTGGGACGTGGTTACCGGCAAACGGCTGCGGTCGTTCGCGCCAGGACACCGGGTGAGCCAGTTAGGCTTCACCGATGGGGGCAAGACACTCCTGACCGTGAGCGAGTATGGCAGCGTGTTCTGGTGGGACGTGGCCACCGGCAAGCAACTCGGCTCCTGGGACTACCTGTCCCCAGCACCCCGCCGTCAGGTGGACGGCCTCGCCCTCAGCGCCGACGGGTCGAGCCTGGCGATCATTCTGCCCAGCCCAGAGGCCGAACAGGCTCCCAGAGACCGCGTCGCGGTCGTGGTTTGGGACATGGCCACGGGCAAGGAACGCTGCCGCGTCGAGGAGCCCGCCAGCGATGCCTACCGCGACCGCTTGACCTTGTCCTCCGACGGCAAGTACCTGGCGCTTTACTGCCCGCCTGCCGAAAAGGGTGCCGCCCGCGGTCCTGCCGTCTACGACGCGGCCACCGGCAAGCTGCTCCGCCGTTTCCCAGCGCGCGACCCTCTCCTGGACGAGGAACTGGTGCGGCGGCACGGCGCCGCCCTCGCCGACCTGGAGTTTACGCCCGACGGCCGTTCCCTGGCGATCAGCACCTACCACCTGGGTGTCCGCCTCTGGGATATTGCCACGGGACAGGCCGGTCAACTTTTCCGCCTGACCGACGACCAATTTTATCGGGGCAGTTTCGGCCCCCTGTGGATGACGTTTTCGCCCAACGGACAGCGCATGCTGCTCTCGTATCGGTGTGTGCCGTGGCTCTGGGAAGTGCCAACCGGCAAGCTGCTCCTGCCCGCCCCGGGCTATGTCGAGAACCTCGGCTTCGTGCAATTCGCGGCCGACGGCAAACGCCTTGTTAGCGGCGACGGCCACGCCGTGCCCTGGGAATTGGTCACCTGGGACACCGCTTCCTGGAAATTGCAGGGGCGTTCCTTCCACTACCACCTCGCTCGCCGGGCCGATCCCGATTATCTCAAATACGGCCACGAGCACGTGACCATCACGCCCGACCACCGCCTTTTCGTGGGTTTGCAGCGCGACGGCACCTTGCTCGTCCGCGAAACCGCGACCGACCGGATGGTTTGCCGCCTCGACGCCAACAAATCCCAACTCCACTCAAACGGCGGGATTTTCTCTCCGAACGGCCGCCTGGTGGCTCTGGTCGAGGCCAACTGGAGCGTCTGGGTCTTCGATACGACCACGGGCAAGCGGCGCTGCGCCATCCCCGAGGCGCGTCTGCACCTACAGGTTGCGTTCGCCGCCGACGACTCGTTGCTGGCGTGGTGCGACTACAATGGCGTCATTCACGTGAACGCCACCGACACCGGGAGGGAGCTGCACCGTTTCCGCAAACTAGCGAAGCGCTCGGAACGCGAACAACCGAACCCGGCGCTGGCGTTTTCGCCCGACGGTCGTTACCTGGCGTCCTGGGACCGCCAGGATCTCGACGTGATCCTGTGGGATTTGAAGACCGGCAAGGAGCGCTGTCGCCTGCCCATCAAGCGGCCGCAGGAGTTGTATGACGGGTATCGCGTTTGCCTGGCGTTTTCGCCGGACGGTCGGGCGTTGGCGGTCGGCGGTGCGGCGGACGAGAACGACGTGCAGATCTGGGAAGTCGCCTCCGCCACGGTGCGCCTGGAGCTGCGCGGCCATCAGGGCCGGGTGCGCGGTCTGGGATTCTCACCCGACGGCCGGCTGTTGGCCTCCGCAAGCGAGGACAGCACTGTCCTTATCTGGAACCTGCTGACGCCGGTGAAAGGGAATTAGACTCGACGCAGGCCAACCCGAGACAAGCTCAAAGCGCCAGCGCCGGGACCGGCAAGCCGATCAATAGGCGGGCCCCTTTGCCATAATCTGTGCAGATGTTCCGCGCCGAGAATCGCGCCGTTGCTCCCTGCCGGGCTACCGAACGGGCTGCGTTGCCGGTAGGCTAGAAGAAGTGACAGAGATTTTCGCCTACCAGTATTAGCAGCCCGTGGAAAAACCCCTCCCCCGGCCCCTCCCCTGAAAGGAGAGGGGAGAGTTTTCTGTCTTTCCCCCCTCTCCGCTGCGGGGAGGGGCCGGGGGAGGGGTTTGTCAACGGGCTGCTAGCCCCGATCGAGACAGAACCGCTCTGGAGAACCAGACTCGTGAAGTTGCGCTGTATCCTGGACGGTTTGCTCCTCCCCGCGGAAATTCACCCGGGCGAGGGTGCCCTCATCGCTTTCGACGGGGACGAGCCCTTCCTCATGGAGCGCGTCGAGGCGCTCTACTACGAACTGGTGTCCGCCACGCCCGAAGAGGTGCTCCACCTGGAGCGTGCCCGCTATCGGCTTCTGCGCAAGGCCCTTGACTTCCAACCCGCCGCGGACTGACGCCGAAAACGGCATCGCTTTCACGCCAGGAAACTTCTTGTCGGCCCCGATGTTAGGTGTTACGATCCCCCACGACGTTACGGGGCATCTTCCGCAGGCGCGAATCGATGCCGCCGTTTACCCAACCTCACTCTCTGTCCGGCACCACGATGAGTAACCGTATCTTGATTGTCGGGGTTTTGCTGACCCTGGCCGTCCTCCCCGCCGTCCCCCGCAGCGCCACAGCCCAGGAAAAGAAAGCCTATCCGACCCTCGGCACCATCGAACGCGCCGACCCACGCTTCGACAAGCTGATTCCCAAGGACGCCAAACTGGAGAAGCTGGCCGAGGGCTTCATCTGGACCGAAGGCCCTGTCTGGGTCAAGAAGGGCGGCTACCTGCTCTTCTCGGACATTCCGAACAACGTCGTCAACAAGTGGCAGGAAGGCAAGGGCATCACCGCCTACCTGAAGCCAAGCGGCTACACGGGCAAGAAGCCGCGCGGCGGCAAGCCCGGCGACGAACCCGGCTCGAACGGCCTGGTGCTGGATGCCAAGGGCCGCCTGGTCCTGTGCGAGCACGGCGACCGGCAGGTGTCGCGCATCGAGGCGGACGGCACGAAGACCGTCCTCGCCCGCGAGTACATGGGCAAGCGCCTCAACAGTCCCAACGACGCCGTGTTCAAGTCCAATGGCGATCTCTACTTTACCGATCCGCCTTATGGTCTGCCGAAGCACTATGACGACCCGGCGCGCGAACTGGACTTCTGCGGCGTCTATCGCATCTCCGCCAAGGACGGCAAGTTGACGCTGCTCACCAAGGACATGAGCCGGCCCAACGGGATCGCCTTCTCGCTCGACGAGAAGACCCTTTATGTCGCCAACTCCGATCCGAAAAAGGCGGTATGGATGGCCTTCGACGTGAAGGCGGACGGCACGCTCGGCCAGGGGCGTGTCTTTTACGACGCCTCGAAGTGGGTCGGCAAGCGGAAGGGACTGCCCGACGGCATGAAGATCGACCGCGAGGGCAACCTGTTCGCGACCGGCCCCGGCGGCGTGCTCGTGTTTACCCCGGACGGGACGTACCTGGGCAACATCGATCCGCAGGTGCCGACGGCGAACTGCGCCTTCGGCGACGACGGCACGGTGCTGTACGTCGCGGCCAACAACTGGATCTGTCGCATCCGGACGAGCACCAAGGGGAAGGGGTTCTAGCCCGGCGGACAGGGTTTCTTCTCCCCTCGCCCCCGCGTACAGGGGCGAGGGGAGCAAAGCGCAGATGGACCCCGGTCACGGGGTTCCCGCTGGCCGTCCCACCTCCGACAACTTCCAGAGCAACGCCCGTCCGTCGAGTCCGCCCGTGGCAAGCGTGTTGCCATCCGGCGCGAAGGCTACCGCGAACACGCCCCCGCGATGTCCTGTCAGGCGGGCGCGCTCACTGCCGGTCACCAGTTCCCACAACCGGGCCGTGCCGTCGCCGCTCCCCGTCACCAACGTCTTCCCGTCGGTGGAGAAGGCCAACGACCAGACAGGCCCCTTGTGTCCTTGCAGAACGTGGACCAGTCGGCCGCCAAGCGTCCACACCCGTACTACCCCCGCCTGACTCCCGGCAGCAAGCAGTTTCCCGTCCGGCGAAAAGGCGATCGAGGTGAACGCATCGTCCTGTCCCCAGTAGAAGCGCACGGGCTCTCCCGTGGCCAGTGCCGAGAGCGCCAGGGTATCGCTGTTGAAATCGGCCGCGGAGAGCAGGTGCTTGCCGCCCGGGGCGAAGGCGACGAGAGCGAACCGACTAAGGTGACTCGCGAACTCGCGAGGGTTCCCTCCGGCGGAATCCCGCACAAGAAGGAGGGTGACGCCGACGCTCCCTCAGGTAAACCGTGGAGTGAATCGGTCACCATCCGCCGAGGCCAGCTGCGTGCCGTCGGGGGAGAAGGCCAGCGAGGTCACGTCGCGGCGGTGGCCCTCAATGCGCCGCACCTCCTTGCGTCCTGCGAGATCCCAAACGCGCACCGTTCGATCGGCGCCGCCGGAAGCGAGGCGCTTGCCGTCCGGGGTCAGGGCAAGCGAAACGACCGCGGCGGTGTGGCCCTCCAGCCGATGCACTTCCTTGCTGGCCGCCGGATCCCACAAGCGAATGAGCCGATCGCCGCTGGCTGAGATGAGCGTCTTGCCATCGGGCGTGAAGGCAAGCGCGGAGACGAAACCGCCGTGGCGCAGCTGGGTCACCCCCTTTGGGAGGGAAGCGAGCCAGGCGGCCTCCGGGGTCAGTGCCGCAAGCAAGCACCACGGACCAAGCAACCAGGACATGGGCACACTCCTCCACTATGGGTGGTCGATTCGTGCTTCGCTGGAGGATGCTACGCCCGCCAGGTGCTCCCGGTTCGGTGGAGGAGGTCAGAACAGGAACAAATGGAAGCGCTACCTAATGCAGCGGCAACGGACTGCTTGTTCAATCAATGGCGAGCGGCGCGGCGTCAGCCCGCCGGTCCCAAGCCTTACCGGCGGGCTGACGCCGCGCCGCTCGCCAGCGGCTCTGCGGATCCTGCACTAACTGCCCACCAACCCTTACGGGAAGGCCAGGAAGAGTCCCGTGATCGCGGCGCCCTCGGCGAGCGCCCCGGTCAGACTGAGTTCCGGCGGATAGAGCAAGAACGGCACCGGGTCGCCGGGCAGGCAATAGCCGGCGCTGCACTCGTATTGCTGGCACGGCCGCGTGCCGACGTTGTAAGGCAGCGTCAACACGTCCCAGTAGAACGTGCCCGCCGACACCAACGGCGTGATCGGGCCGAGATCCCAACCGTAGCGCTCAAAGTTCTTCTGCTCGAACAGCAGCCGGCCGTAGCAGACATAGTGCGGTTCGACCAGGCGCGTCAGCGGTTCCCACTGGCGGGCGGAATAGGGCAACTTCGAGAGGATCGGCTCGTCGGGAAAGACCAACCGTTCGCCGTAGCGCTTCGCCTCCTGGCGCATCCGCTCCTTCAAACTCGCCTCCGATTCCAGCAGGAACAGCCGCTGGTTGCCCGGCACGTCGAGTTGAATGTTGTAATCGGTGATCTCGTCGGTGGCGCGCTGCTTGTCGGGCATCTTCGGCTGCACTGCCGCCAGCTGAAGCGGGTGGGTGGCCGGCATGCGCGCCGGCGGGAATGGCTGGGCAACGGGGGCTGACTGGCCCGGACTGCCGCTGTAGCGATAGACCTGTTCGCGCGGCTGGACCGGAACAGGCGCGGAGGGCAGACGATCCCCTGTGCGCGGGCTGACTGGGGCAAGTGTCCCCCAACCCACCGGCGGGGACGTGAGGGGCGGCCCCTGGGCCGCGGCCGGTCCGGCGGCCAGCAACAGGCCGAGCCCCATCAGGCTAACCGCCATCCGTGCTGGCGTACTCCGCACGGGAACTGTAGTTAGGCGCTTCCTGCGTAATGGCAATGTCATGCGGATGGCTCTCCTGCACCGTCGCGGCGCTCACCTTGATGAAGCGTGAGCGCGTCCGCAACTCCTCGATGTTCCGGGTTCCACAATACCCCATGCCCGCTCGAAGGCCGCCGACCAGTTGATAAACGAACGGCGCCAGCTGGCCCTTGTAGGGCACCCGCCCTTCGACCCCCTCGGGCACCAACTTGCCCCCAGGGGTCTCGGTCTGTTCCTGACTCTGCCGGTAACGGTCGCTGGAGCCGGCGACCATCGCCCCGATCGAGCCCATGCCCCGATAGGTCTTGAAACTGCGCCCCTTGTAGATGATCGTCTGCCCGGGCGACTCCGCCAGCCCCGCCAGCAATCCGCCGAGCATGACGCAGTGCGCGCCCGCCGCCAGCGCCTTGCAGATGTCGCCCGAGTAGCGGATGCCGCCGTCGGCGATCACCGGCACGCCGCTGCCGGCAATGCCATTGACGGTGTTATAGATCGCCGTTATCTGCGGTACGCCGACTCCGGAAATGACACGGGTAGTGCATATTGACCCCGGCCCGATGCCGCACTTTACGGAGTCGGCACCGGCATCAACCAGGGCGCGGGCGCCCTCCGCGGTAGCAACATTCCCCGCAATCACTTCGATGCTGAAACGGCGTTTGATCTCGCGGACCGTCTGAATGACGTTGCTCGAATGGCCGTGTGCCGAATCGACCACCAACACATCCACGCCTGCCCGGATCAGCGATTCGGCGCGTTCGTAGTCGTTTACCCCAACCGCCGCCCCCACGCGCAGCCGGCCGCGCTGGTCCTTGCAGGCGGAGGGGAAGTTCGTCAGCTTGTCAATGTCCTTGATGGTGATGAGGCCCCTCAGTTTATACTTATCGTCAACGAGGAGCAGTTTCTCGACCTTATTTTCCGTTAAAATCCGCTCCGCCGCTTCGAGCGTTGTATTTTCCGCGGCGGTGACGAGGTTGTCCTTGGTCATGACCTCGGAGAGTTTCTGGTTATTGTCGGCGAGGAAGCGCAGGTCGCGGCGGGTGAGGATGCCGCGCAGGTAGCCGTTGACGGTGATCGGCACGCCGCTGATCTTGTGCTGCTCCATGATGCGTTTGGCGTTGCCGACGGTCTCATCGGGCCCCAGCGTGATCGGGTCGGTGATGATGCCGTTGGCGCTGCGCTTGACCTTATCGACCTCGCGCGTCTGTTCGATGACGGACATGTTCTTGTGAATGATGCCGAGGCCGCCCTCCTGCGCCAGCGTGATGGCCAGGTCGCTTTCGGTGACCGTGTCCATGGGCGAGGAGACGATGGGGATGTTGAGGCGGATGCCGCGGGTGAGCTGCGTGCGGACGTCCACATCGCGCGGCAGCACCTCACTGTACGCGGGTTCGAGGAGGACATCATCGAAGGTGATGCCCTGGTACGCGATTCGATCTTGCATGAGGGAGGCTCCTGGGAAGGGGCTTTCTTGGTTATTATAAGGATCCCCCCGGCGGGCGGTGCAATAGCACCTTCCCGGCGGCCCGCTTGCTGCTTGTCAGGGGCATCCTCCCGGGTTATCCTAAATTACGTACCCTACACGAGCTTCAACCGGGGCGAACCATGACACAACCCGCCGCCACCACTGAGAAGAAGGCCGCCGCGCAGCAACCGCTGGTGCCGCCGGAGGAGCGCTTCTGGCAGCGCTACTCGCCGCACCACGAGGCCCCGCTCTCGGGGGCCGGCTCGCTCACCCTGCACGCCCTGCTGCTCGGCGCCCTCGCCTTTCTCGCCTTCCGCTTCACCAGCGACCACGACGAGCACAAGCCCGTCAAAATTGAACTCGCGGAGATTGACGGCGCCGAGGGAGACCTCGACGGCCTCGGCCTTGGCAAAAGCCTCTTCAAGGAGGAGAAAAGGCGTCCAAGAGAAGCAGGGGCCGAGGGTGTCGGCAGTCCGACCAACGCGGGGAAGCCGAATGCTCCTCTGCCCGACAAGAACGTGGTCGCCCTCCCCGATGTGAAGCGGCCGGAATTGAAACTTCCACCCGGCGGCGAACAGCCCGACACGGGCACAGGACAGGAGAGCTTCACGGAGTTGGAGAAGACCATCCGGGGCGTCGAGCACAGCATCGCGATGGCGATGAACCCGCCGGAGAAGCCCGGCGGTGGGCAGCCCGGTGGCAAGGATAACGTGGACCAGAAGGGCGGCTCCGGCGGCCCATTAGGCAAGGGCGGCACGGGCCTCAAAGGGAACAACCCGGGGGGTGGCCGTGATCCCAGAGGAAAGCTGCTCACCAGCCAGCAAAAACGCCAGGGTCGCTGGCGGCTGATCATGTCCGACGATGGCCCCAGCCACCTTGCCCAGCTGAAGGCGCTGAAGGTCACGCTGGTGGTGCCGACGCGCAGCAAGGACGTTTTCCGGCTGCTGGATCTGTCGCGGCCGAACCCCACCTTTGAGAACACGACGGTGCTGGCGGGTCAGCGCGACAAGGTGTGGTGGCGCAGTGACGAACCACGGCAGTTGCCAGCGCTGGCCGCCGCGCTGCGCATCGAGACGCCTCCCGCT
Source organism: Gemmataceae bacterium (assembly GCA_035637055.1). GTDB lineage: Bacteria > Planctomycetota > Planctomycetia > Gemmatales > Gemmataceae > DASPXY01. The sequence goes on from DASPXY010000531.1 coordinate 9,884, forward strand.
GTCTGGATCTTCTTGCCCAAGGGGCTTGAGGCACGGATGGCGGAACTGGAGCAAGCCTATCAGGGGCGGAGCGAGGACGAGATCGAGATGACCCTCTGGGAAGTGCCGCTGCGCGACGGACACTACGCGCAGGAACCGTCGATCATGCGGCAAGTCCTGCGCGGGCGACGCTAACGAACCCGGCCAGCCAGAGGTTCACGCCTCAGGCTCGCCGTCTCGGCCGGGCACCACAATCCGGAACCCCGCCGGCGCGAACGCCCCGCCGTCAATCGCCGCGTCGCCGGCAAACGGCAGCAGTCGCCCGACCTGTGCCGCCGCCTCAGCAGGGATGAGCCCGCGCGATAGTACCATTTCCAGATAGGTAAACTCGATAATCGCACTCGCCGCCCAGTCAACGCTCGTGCTGTAGCCGGAGATGGCGAAGTTCAGCCGGCTCGCCAATTCCTGCCAGCTCTCGACGATGGCCGGATCCTGCATCAGCAGGCACGCCGAGAAGTGCAAGAGCCGCAAATCCCAGGCGTAGCGCAGACAGTCGCCGATGGCCTGCACATCGACAGTGCCGCCGTCGAGCGGAATGCCCTGCGGCAGACCGTGGGTCGCGATCACCAGCACCACCGGCTCGGCGATCAGCGTCAATTCGCGACAGTGCCGGCGCAGGCCCGCCTCGTTGGTGAAGAAGCGCTGCCGCACCCGTACCCCGAGTTGCCGTGAGAAGAACTCGCGCAGCATGTTGCCGAAGGAGTAATCCTGATCGGCGTTGATCGTGTGCCAGGGCACCTCCAGCACGACCAGCCAGGTCAGGTCGCGCGGGAGCACGCGCATGCCGCGCCAGGGCCGCCACGTCGGGTCGCCGTCTTGCCGCCACTCGCCCTGAAAGCTCAGGCCGTCCTCGGCGAGGTGAAATTGTCCCTCGCCCTGTGCGCTGGCCTCGCGGTACTTGAAGACGAATTTGTCCCCCTGCAACCGGCCGTCGATGGCGGAGCCGCCGCCCAACTCGTAGAAGCCGTGCAGGCGGTCGTCCTCCTGCATCAGACGCATGCGGCCGAAGTCCGTCTCCCACAGGCCGTCGAAGCCGACGCGCGAGCCAACCCAGGGCCGCCAGGTTGGGTCGCCGTCCTGCCGCCACTGGCCGCTGAACGACTGCCCCTTGCGGGCCATCTCGAACCAGCCCTCGCCGCCGACGCCCGGCTCCTGGTAGCGGAAGACCAGCCGGCCGTTTTGTACCTCGCCCTCAATCGAGCAGGGGATACTGCCGCGAAAGAGATATTGACCCTCCACATGGTCGTCTTCCTGGGTCAACTCCATCACGCCGAAGGTCGAGTGCCACTTGCCTGAGAAGTCGGCCATGTTTGAAGGCTCCTCGCACGGCGGCGGTTAGAAGTCGTGATACCCTTTTCGCTGCGCGTCGTTGGGGAAGGAGAACGCCAGCAAGACGGCGCCGACCCCCCAGCCCCACGGCCAGAAACGCCCGCAGAGCAACGCGATCGTGGACGCCAGCAGGAACGCGCCCGCCACACCAAACCGCAACCACGGGCTGAGCCCGGCATACCACTCGAACATACGTCATTTTCCCTCGCGATAGGTGCTTTGGGAGCCCGAAGCGCCAGCGAGGACCGTCCTCGCTGGCGCTTCGGGCTCCCA
>DASPXY010000532.1:0-2959 GCA_035637055.1 Gemmataceae bacterium
CAGCACGGGATCGCTGACGGAGCCTGCCGCGTTGCCTCCAACCGCTACCAGCACAGCCGTCCGGACCGTGGCCTGTGCGAGGCCGGCAGGGATGGCCGCCGTTCCGCTCGCCGGAACCAGGACGCTTGCCAGCAGCACGGCCGAAAGAGCAAGCCCGCGGCGCGTCAAGCGCTTCCGCAGGAGTTCGCGACCTTGCTCCAGGCGTCGCCGAAACGTACCGAGGGACAGGCCGAGTTGGCGGGCCGCCTCGTCCTGCGTCGCTCCCTCCAGATGGCACAGGATCACGGGCGCCCGCAGGTGCTCGTCGAGGCGCAACAATTCCGCATCGAAGATCGACTGGGCTTCACGCAGCGTAATGTCCGTCAAGGGATCGGCAGCGGTCCTTGCCGCCGCGCGGCCCTCGCACTGGCGGCGGCGCGCGGCCGCGGTCTTGGCCTCAAGAGCGAGGCGGTTGGCGACCTCGTACAGCCAGGGCCCGATCGATTCCCGCCAGGCCAAGGCGCCGGCCTTGCGCGACAGCGTGAGAAAGGTCGCCTGGAAAACGTCCTCGGCATCGTGCGCGTTGTGCAGGATGCGTTCCGCAGTGCGATAGGCCATGGCGCCGTGCCGCCGGACCAGTTCGGCAAACGCAGCCTCGTCACGGCTCGCGGCAAATCGCTGAAGCAAGTCCCGGTCGGAGACATCGACGGCCAGCGTCGCCAACTTGCGGACGTGGCGCAAGAGCATCGTGGGGTGGGTAGTTGACATGGCGCGACTCCCTCAAGGCCAGCTGGGCGTTCTTTACAGAAAAATGGTCCGACGCGAGGCAATTCGCGCACTCTTTTTGGAAAAATGGCCAAACTCGCGGCAGTCCGAAGCGTAGACGATGTGCGCCATGACGCAGATCGAGCCGCGCCGCACAGCATGTACGCCGTTTTCAAGACGCGTGTTTCGGCGTAGAGTAACACTCGAAAGCCCGTCCACCCAGCGGGCAGCGAGAGCACGAGGAAAGGGGGCCACACATGACCACTGACATTCAACCGCTCACCTCACGTCCGGCATGGAAAGCCCTCGCCGAGCACCATGCGAAAATGCGTGACGTGCATCTGCGGCAACTCTTCGCCAGCGATCCCCGGCGCGGCGAGCGCCTGACCGCCGAGGCGGTGGGCATTTACCTCGATTACTCGAAAAATCGCGTCACCGACGAGACCCTCAAGTTGCTCGTGCAACTGGCCGAGGAATGCAGCTTGCGCGCGCGGATCGACGCCATGTTCCGCGGCGAGAAAATCAATGTCACGGAAAACCGCGCCGTCTTGCACGTGGCGCTGCGCGCCCCGCAAGGGGCGTCGATTGTCGTGGACGGTGAGAACGTGGTGCCCGCGGTCCACGCCGTTCTCGACAAGATGACGGACTTCTCCAATCGAGTCCGCAGCGGCACGTGGAAGGGCCACACCGGCCAGCGCATTCGCAACGTCATCAACATCGGCATTGGGGGATCCGACCTCGGCCCGGTGATGGCCTACGAGGCGCTGCGGCATTACAGCGAGCGGGCGCTGACGTTCCGCTTCGTGTCGAACATCGACGGCACCGACTTCGTGGAAGCGACCCGCGACCTCGATCCAGCGGAAACGCTGTTCATCGTCTCGTCGAAAACCTTCACAACGCTGGAAACGATGACCAACGCGCACAGCGCGCGCGACTGGTTGCTACGGGGCCTCGGCGGCGATATCAGCGCCGTGGCGAAGCACTTTGTCGCGGTTTCGACGAATGCCGCGAAGGTGTCGGAGTTCGGCATCGACACCGCGAACATGTTCGAGTTCTGGGACTGGGTCGGTGGCCGCTATTCAATGGATTCCGCCATCGGCCTCTCGACCATGCTGGCGATCGGTCCGGACAACTTCCGAGCGATGCTCGACGGCTTCCATCAGATGGACGAGCACTTCCGCACCGCCCCGTTCGACAAGAACCTGCCTGTCTTAATGGCGCTTTTGACGATCTGGTATACCGATTTTTTCGATGCCCAGACCGTCGCAGTTCTGCCGTACGAGCAGTACCTCAAGCGGTTCCCGGCGTACCTGCAACAGTTGACGATGGAGAGCAACGGCAAGCAGGTCACGCTCGCTGGGGACCGGGTCGCCTACGACACCGGCCCGATCTACTGGGGCGAGCCGGGGACCAACGGCCAGCACTCTTTCTACCAGCTGATCCATCAGGGCACCCGGCTGATCCCGTGCGACTTCATCGCCTTTGTCGAGGCGCTCAATCCGCTGGGCCGGCATCACGACTTGCTCTTGGCGAACGTCTTCGCGCAGGCCGAGGCGCTGGCCTTCGGCAAGACGCCCGAGCAGGTCAAGGCCGAGGGCACACCGGACTGGCTGGTGCCTCATCGCGTCTTCGACGGCAATCGTCCCTCGAACACGCTCCTCGCCCAGCGGCTCACGCCGGCGATTCTCGGGGCGCTCGTCGCCCTTTACGAGCACTCCGTCTTCACGCAGGGCGCCATCTGGCAGCTCAACTCCTTCGACCAGTGGGGGGTAGAGTTGGGCAAGGTGCTGGCCCAGCGCATCGTCCCGGAACTGGAAAGCGAGGCCGAACCAAACCTCGGACATGACAGCTCGACGAACTGTCTGATTCGCCGGTATCGAAAGCTCCGGGAGTAACGGCCTGGAACTGTTGGCGAGCCGGGAGCGTGATCCCGGCTCGCCAAGATCGCCAAGCGCTCCCAGCGGATTGCGGTCACATGATGCCAGGCGTGGACATCTTGACGCCCTTGAGGACCATGCGGAACTGCTCGGGGTTGGGCGCCACCTCCAGGGCCGTTTCCTTGGTGATGTCGCCGCGATCCACGAGTTGCCGCAGGTTCTCGGTGAAATCGATCATGCCCTCCTGAAAGGACATGCGGATCGCGTCAATGAGGTTCGAGTCGCGCTCCTCCTCGATCAACTTGCGGACGATCGGCGTGCAAATCATGATCTCGTTG
>DASPXY010000533.1:0-8707 GCA_035637055.1 Gemmataceae bacterium
GTCAAGGAACCGGGTGGGAGCGTCTGCTCATCGATGCATCGGCAAAGTCCGGGCGGCGGCACCTGGACCGGTACGCTCGTCCCTGAGAAGAAGGACCAGGCGCTGCGCGTCGCCTACACCGCGTCCCAGGGCTTCGCGGGCGAGTATGAGGTCACGATCCGCCGCGTCTGGGGCGAGCCGCTCGGCGGCCAGGCCCGCGTGGAGATCATCATGAACCAGGGCACGCCGCAGGAGGTGCGCCGTCTGGAGACCATCCGCGTCAGCAACAAGACGAGCTTCAAGGTCAACCTGAAGGAAGGTCGCCGGACCGAGGTGGCGGTGGTCTCGCCCTCGTCGCTGGAGCGGCCGAGCCTCAAGGACGAAGAGGTGAAGGAACGGCGCATTCTCGACCGGCTGCGGGACATCGCCGATCCGTTCTACACCGCTCCGCCGACCGGGATTCGCGGGAGTGCAGGCTCCGGTCGCGGTTCGACGGACGCCATCGCGCCGCTGTCGCGTCAGGCTGCTCTTGGCGGGACAAGCGGCCGCGACAAGGAACGGAAGCAGGCGGAGCACGTGGCCTTCCAGACCGCCATCGCTCCCGGTGGCGGCTCGGGTGTCAGCCTCTCGGCGACGGCGACCGTTTCGCCGGACCAGCAATACTTGCGGTTGAGCGTCACGCCGATGTTCCGCACGAGCGGCGCCACCATGCCGCGGCCGGCGGCATCCAACGTCCCGCTCATTCCGGGTGGGGTGACGCCCTGATCTAAGGTGAAGGGCCGTCTCGAAGTGTCAACGAATCGCCACGCCGAGCCACGGACATTTGTCCGTGGCTCGGCTTTTTTTCCGATCCCGCTTGCGGGTTAGCAGTGGTTTCAAAACCAACCCGAAGCGTCAGCGAGGACGGTCCTCGCTGACGCTTCGGGTTGGTAACACAGGTTGTGAAACGGCTTCTTCGCGCTGAGGATGCTAACCCACAATCGAGGATATTACCCCCGGCAGGACTCGAACCTGCGACCATCGGTTTCAGGTTTGTGGCGCTTTCACGCCTCCCTGGACTATACCTTCACCGTGGACTCTTGCGAGTCGGTAGGTGGCGACCGTCTAGTCTCTACGCCTTACGCACCCTGCGGTGCGTTTTAGCAGGGGTTGCCATGGCGCGTGGCGCTGTAGGGTTCCCCTTTTTGGCCGCTGCACCTGCAAGGTTTCCCCGGCAGGGTCCACTTTCGCAGAAAACCGATGCTCTATCCGCCTGAGCTACGGGGGCCTGTCATTCGTTGAAGATACCAGGCAACGTGCCTCAAGGGAAGCTCACGCTTCAGCTTTGTTGGCCTGCCACGTCCAGTGCCGGTCGGTGGTCTGCCGGACGCCCTCCGGGGCAAAGCCGAGTTTCCCAACCAGCGCCCGCACTTCCGCCAGCGTCAGCGCCGCGCGGAGCGAGTCCTCGAACATCTGTCGTTGGTGCTCGTTGGCGTCGCCGGCGTAAGTAGCCACGAGATGGCGCACGGCTGTGTCGTCGTCGGGACGCAGCAGGTCGCGCACGAAGAGGACGCCGCCTGGGGCCAGAACGCGAACCATCTCCGCGAGCACCTGTCCGGGCTCCGGGATGTGATGCACGATGCTATTGGAAATGACCGCCGCGAATGACCTCGCAGCGAAGGGCGTCTGCTTCGCGTCGCAGCGTTCCAGGCGGATGCGCTCGTCGAGCCCAGCCCGGCGGACGTTCTCGCGACCGACCGCCAGCATGTGCTCGGCCAGGTCAATCGCCACCACGGTGACGGCAGGAACCTGACGGCACAATTCGATGGGAATTTGGGCCGTGCCCGTGCCGACGTCGAGCACCGGGCTGCGTCCCTGCCACAGCGGGAGAAAGTCAGCAACGAAGACCCGGTTGACGCGGGTGTGATCCATCGCGTCGTAATCGCGGGCCTCCTCGGGCGAGTCCATCACCTCAGGTTCGCGCACGCGCGGCAGCATCGTCGCCAAAGCCCACGGGTTGCGACCCGTGGGCTTCTCCGAAAGGGCTTCAAGTCCTAAACGCCGACGGCACAGCGGGTGCGGTCCACCGGGCGGCGCTGCTCCTGCCGGCTGCTCAACTCGTCTTTCAGCAGCGCGAGCAGTTCCGAGCGCACTTCCCAGTTGTTCGCGCCGCAGCGATCCCACTCGCGGATGACGTGCGAGGTGGCGGGGTTCAGGCAGGCAACCCGGTGAAGCCAGGTAATGCCGGCGTCGAGGGTAAGATGAGCGGTACGCGGGTGATTCCAGGCAACATGAGTGGCCAGACACCCCATCGGCACCACGCGGGTGAAGCTCCCGTGGATCAGCAGCGGACTGCCTTTCTCCAGCAGGTCGACCAGGCGATTCAGCCCCTCCTCGGTGATGTTCGGCAACCACGACGAGCGCAGCTCGCGAACGCATTCCTGAGACAGCATGAGCTAACTCCTTTGTGTAGGACAACCATACTGGCAAATCGATCCGACTGCCGCCCGCTGGGGCTTCCTCATTATAGCTTTCCAGGGCCCAGGGGGGGTGAAAGCAGGGGGAAACCCCTGCCCGCCCTCTTTCTTTCCGTGACATTCCTGGCAAAGTCGGCACGGTCCACACGATCGTTCCAGATACCCAGTCGCTTGGGGTGCAGGAAACGGCGAGCCGTGCGGGTCCGTTGCTTGGGGGGTCAAAAAACCCCGCCGTTCGCAGGTGCGAAGCGGCGGGGCCGGAACAGAGAAGAGGCCAAATCGTATCTAATCGAGGAAAATAACCGACCTTCCTCACCCTGTCAAGAGCTTTTTTGGAATTCGTACAAAGTCGCGCGACCGCCTTTGGGACAAATGTTCAGAGCTGCCGAGGGGACTTTTGCGGGGGTGTGACCGAGCGCCTACAATGGGAGTGGAGCTTGCCCGAAATCCTGGCGCAATGGGGTGCGTGATGGCCGAACCGGCGGCGCGGCGGATGCCGTGGGGACTGGTCCTGACGATCGTGCTGCTCTCCTTGCTCCTGGGGATGGTGTTCCGCGCTGCCCCGTGGCGGGTGGTGCTCGCGACAGTCGGAATGGCGGTCGGGACGTTCCTGGCGCTGCGGCGCCTGCAGAATTACCTCTGGGGTGTCGTCGGCGCCCTGGTGCTGGCGCTGCATCCGCTGAACTGGGAATGGTCCGCGCCCTTCGAGCAGTCCATGCGCGCCGAGGCTCTGGAGTTAATCGTCCTGGCCGCCGTGGTTACTGCCTGGGAGTTGGCCGCCCGTCCCGCGTTTGCTGGAGTTGCGTGGCTGCTGGTCGCGCTGGCCCTGTGTTTGGGGGGCGGCCTGGCCTGGCCTGCCCTGCCGCAGGCCGGTCTGGTGACGGCGCTCCTCACCGTCGTGGGCCTGCCTCTCGGGGGCCTGCTGGCGGCGCTGCGCCATCGCGAACGGCCGGCCTGGGGCAACGTGACGGCCGCGGTGGTTCTGGGAATTGCGGCGCCGATCCTGGGACTGCTGCTGGCGGCGGCGAGTGTGCGCGTGCTCGACTGGCCTGTCAGCGGTGGTGTCGGGGCCGACAGCGGTGCGTTCGATTTCCTGTCGGCTGCCGTCGGGACCGGCGCGGCGGGCCTGGAGATCGGCAGTTTCGCGGCGAATGAACTCCACCGCTGGGCCTGGCCCGCCGTTTGGGTGGTGTTACCGTTTCTGCTGGTGGGCCTGTGGCTGACGGTGCGCCGCGGCAGCAAGTTGCTGTCGGCACGCCGTCCGCCCCTGCCGTGGGTGCTGACGCTGTATGCCCTCGTGGAACTGGTTGGGGCGGCCCTGCACCCGAGCGCCGCGCTGACGCCCATTCTGCTCCGGTTCGCTTCCGTGGCCCTCTTGTTGGCGATTTTTGGGATCGCCGAAATCGTCCGTGCAGTTCTCAGGCCGCTGGTGTTGCCACCGCCGGAGGAGCGCATGCTTGAGGAAGCGGAGCAGCGCCGCTAGCAACTCGTTGAAAAACCCCTCCCCCGACCCCTCCCCGCAGCGGAGAGGGGGGAAAGCCAGAAAACTCTCCCCTCTCCGTGGCGGGGAGGGGTCGGGGGAGGGGTTTTTCAACGGGCCGCTAGGGCAGGAAGCGCGGGGCTGTTGGCGAACGGCCGGCGTCAGCCTGCTGGTGCTGGCTTCACCAGCCGGCTGACGCCGGCCGTTCGCCTGCGCTTTGCACAACCACTTGCTTCTCCGGGCACTATACTATCGGTCGGCCTTCGTGGGCCGAGAAAGCCAGGGGCAGGTGACCGCTCCCACGAACTACCCGCGCAGCGTACGATGGACACCATGACCGCTCCCGCCACGCCGACCAGCTATGACGAGTTACCCTATCCGAGTTTTCCACTTGCCCAGACGCACCCGGATCGGCTGGCCACCTTCGCCACCCTCTTCGGCATGAGCCCCCCGCCGGTGGAGCGCTGCCGCGTCCTTGAGATCGGCTGCGCCGATGGCGGCAATCTGCTGAGCATGGCGGAGGCCCTGCCTGAGAGTGAGTTTGTCGGCATCGACCTGTCCGCCCGCCAGATCGCCGATGGTCAGGCCGTTCTGGCGGCGGTCGGCCTGAAGAACGTCACTTTGAGGCAGCTGAGCATCCTCGACGTGCCTGCCGACTTCGGCCCCTTCGATTACATCGTCTGCCACGGCGTGTATTCCTGGGTGCCGCCCGCGGTGCAGGACAAAATCCTCGCCCTCTGCGGTAGCCAGCTGACCCCAAACGGGGTGGCTTTTATCAGCTATAATACCTATCCTGGATGGCACAATCGCGCTGTAGGCCGTGAAATGTTGCGGTTCCGCGCACGCCACGGGGGCGACCCGCAAATGCGTACCGCCGCGGCGCGCGATTTCCTTTCTTTCGTGATCGAGGCGGTGCCCGAAGAACACGCCGCCTACCGCCAACTGCTCAAGGAGGAGCAAGAACGGATCGGCCCCTGTGCGGACTCCTACGTCTTCCACGAGCACCTTGAGGACGTCAACGACCCGGTCTATTTCCACGAGTTCATGACGCGGGCGGCCGGCCACGGCTTGCAATACCTCGGCGAGGCCGAGCCGCACGGCACCTTCGCTCGCCGGGTTCCCCCCGAGGTCGCCGCCGTCCTGGATCGGCTCGGCAGCGACGTCCTGCGCCGCGAGCAGTATTTGGATTTCCTGCGTGAGCGTATGTTTCGCCAGACGCTCCTGTGTCGCGCCAGCGTTTCGCTCGCGCGTCCGCCGCAGCCGGAGCGGCTGGCGGCCCTCGAAGTCGCCTCATCAGCCCGTTGCAAGTCGCCGCTGCCGGATCTGCATTCCGCTCAGGTGGAAGAGTTTCAAGGCCGCGGCCGGGTGTCGATCTCCACGGGCCACGCGATTTCCAAGGCGGCCCTGGTGCATCTCGCGGAAGTCTGGCCGCAAGCGGTTCCCTTCGACGTGCTGGCTACCCGCGCCCGCGCCCGCCTTGTCGGCGATGCTGTCGTCGTCCAGGAGGCCGCGGCCTACGCGCGCGACACCCATCTGCTGGCCGACAACCTGCTGCAAGCCTTCACGGCCGACGTGGTCAAGTTGCATGTCCACGCCGCCCGCCTGGTACTGGAGCCGGGTGCCTTTCCGCGGACCAGCGCCCTCGCTCGCTTTCAGGCGGGCCTCGGCACCCGCGTGACCAATTTGCGCCAGCAGGTCGTGGACCTGGATCCGTTGACGATCCAGCTCGTCCGCCTCCTCGATGGCCGGCACGATCGCCCCGCCCTGGTGGAAGCGCTCGCCCGCGCAGTCGTCGAAAACAACCTGGTCGTGAAACGATTCGACCGGGCGATCACCGACGCCGACTACCTTCGCCACGTCCTGACCCGGGAACTGGACGAGAACTTGCGCCACCTGGGGCGCTGCGCCCTGCTCGTCGCCTAGTTTTCCCGCTTGCGGGTTAGCAGGGAGAGTGCTAACCCGCAAGCGGGCCACCTTGAGAATACCGTCATGAACGAACCGTCGAACCTCTACGACGAAATCCCCTATCCCGTCTCTACCTATCCGCAAACGCATCCGAATCGCCTGGCGACCCTGGCGACACTGTTCGGCATGACTCCGGCCCCGGTACGCTCCTGCCGCGTGCTGGAGCTGGGCTGCGGCAGCGGCGGCAACGTCATCCCGATGGCCGCAATCCTGCCGGAGAGTCTGTTCGTCGGCATCGACCTGTCCGCCAGCCAGATCGCGACGGGCCGCGCCCTCGTGGCTGAACTGGGGCTGCGGAACATCGCCCTCGACCGCATGAGCATCCTCGACGTGCCCGCCGACGCCGGCCCCTTCGACTACATCATCGCCCACGGGGTCTACGGCTGGGTACTTCCCGAGGTCCAGGACAAGATCCTCACGATTTGCCACGAAAACCTGGCGCCGCAGGGTGTGGCCTACGTCAGTTACAACACCTATCCCGGCTGGCACGGCCGCGGCGCCATCCGCGACATGATGCAATACCACGCGCGCCGCCTCACCGCTCCGCAAGCACGGGCAGCCGAGGGGCGCGCCCTGCTGGCGTTCCTGGCGGGGTCGGTGCCCGGCGAGCACCTGGCCTACAGCAACCTGCTCAAACAGGAGCACCAACGAGTTTGCGATAAAACAGATGGCTATTTGCTCCACGATGAACTGGAAGAGGTGAACGTCCCGCTGTACTTCCACGAGTTCGCGGCGCGAGGGGCTGCCCACGGTTTGCAATACCTGGCGGAAGCCGACGTGCGGCAGATGTTCGTCCGCCGGTTTCCGCCTACGGTGATGGCGATTCTGGAACGTCTCGGCGGCGACCTGATCGAGCGCGAACAGTATCGCGATTTCCTGACGAACTGCACCTACCGGCAAACCCTGCTGTGCCACCGCAATGTCGCTTTGACCCGCGCGATCAGCCCCGAACGACTGACTGGCCTGTTCATTGCCGCTTGCGGCCAGTGGGTCGGAGGCGGCCCGGACCTCAGTTCCGACCGGGCTGAGGAGTTCCGCGGCCCAGAGGGGTCGGCGGTCGCGGCGAGCCAACCGCTCTTCAAGGCGGCCCTGCTCTCGCTGGCGGATGTCTGGCCGCAGGCCGTCCCCTTCAGCGCGCTGGAGACGATGGCCCGCGACCGGCTGGCGGGGGGCGCCGTGGTGGTGGAAAACGCTGAGGGCTGTGCGCGCGACCGGCGATTGCTGGCGGACAATCTGTGGCAGGCGTTCGTGGCAGGTGTGGTGGAACTGCACGCCGATGCGCCGCCGCTCGTCCTCGAACCCGGCGAACACCCGACGGCGCCGCCGCTTGCCCGGCTCCAGGCCGCCGGCGGCACGCGCGTGACCAACTTACGCCATGAAACCGTGCCGCTAGACGACTTGACTTGCTATCTGCTCCGCCATCTGAACGGCCAGCAGGACCGCCGGGCCCTCCTGGACGTCCTGGTGCGCAGGGTGGAAGAGCACGGGTTGGTTGTGCAGCAGCACGGTCGCCCGGTCACGGACGCCGGACAACTCCGCGCCGTCCTGGGCGAAGGGTTGCAGGCGAAACTGGGCGCGCTGGGCCGTTCCGGGTTGCTCTTTGCGTAAGGGCCGCACCTGGGCTTTCCTGACCGGCGCCATCGACGAGAAACCCCGACCCCTGCCCGCAACGGACAGCGGTCGGGGTTTCTCCTTTCGCTCTTGCCCCTTGGTGCTGGTCGGTGGTCATTAACAGTCAAAGTTGTGCCAACTCGACTCCTTCAGCCGGTGCAAATTGAGGCCCGTCACGCCCGTAACGATTGGAGCGCTGTCGTCGTCTCCGCCGTACAGGGGCGCGGTTTGAGCAGTACCCGGTTTGATGACTTGATGTCTCGTTTTAGAAGGAGTAACCTTCCCCGGTGTATAATTCACTTCCCCACTGCTTTGGTAGTAGATCTTACAAGGCTTGCCTTTACCCACACGGCGAAATTCGACGTAGTCGGCCCGCGGCACCTCCAGAACGAAATAGCTAACTCGGCCATGATACCCAACCACCTCGGCTACCGCCGCGAGCTCTGTCGCAATGTAATGATTCGCCCCATCCTTGGTCGAATCATTACTCCGGTGACGGTGAGTGACACCATAGAGCCGTATTGCCCCGAACACGCCGCCCCCGCCCATCCGCCCAACATAGTCCCTGAAGGTCCCCGCAGCTAATTTCATTGCGTCCAACGGGGCGCTCGAGGCGTGCCAGCCCACGAGCCAGCTGTTCGCTTCAAGGACGATCGCCATGCACGTTTCCACCGACGGAAAGCCGATACACTCAAGGTCATAGCCGCAGTGTTTCGTATCAAGGTAGATCATGACACTCCCTCCTGTGATCGCCACCGCTTTGCTCCGGCTGAGACCACCCGTTCCTGCTTCGCCTGCTCGCGGGAGCGATTCGCTGTGCTGGGAAAATAGATGCGCTCCCTTGCAGCGTATTGTTCTTTCCTAATGCGGGAGCTGAACGACGCGCATGCCCAAAATCGGATAACTCGGATCCGGATACTGCTGCACATACCAGTTGTCAAAATCCGTCCGTAGCCTCGAAAAATACAGTCCCGAATTCTGGTCGTAGACCTCAAACTCATGCCTCGTCTGCCCCACTCCCCCCCTGCTGAAAGTCTCAACAAGCTGCCTGAACCCCATCGTGTGATAGGAATTCCAGAAGATACAGACATAGGGGGCTGTCGCCACCGCAATATTGAGCATGGCTGTCATCGTACCCACAACGTGATCAGCACCACCAACGATCTCCAAACCGAACGCGGTCGTCTGTTCAGTGGGAGAAAAATCATAGGCTCTC
>DASPXY010000534.1:0-2636 GCA_035637055.1 Gemmataceae bacterium
CATCGCGGCTGTGTTCGACGGCCTCAACGCCTACCTCGGCAACTACATCGGTGAGTTCCTGGGCGAGCTCAGCTTCAACATGTTCTTCCTGTTGTCCGCTTGGGCGTTGTTGCGCTCCCGTACGGCGCCGACGTGGGTTGCCGTGGTCGGGCTCGCGGTCGCCGGCGCGGGATTAGTCGGCATGTTGCGCAACGTCACGGTCACCGCGGCCCCCATCGCCGCCGTCAACAACTATCTGCTGCCGTTATGGATGATCGTCTTCGGCGTCGTGTTGCTCCGCCACCGCTGGAGGCGTTCAATTGTGTATGCGCGGGCTGGTGCCCGCAGCTGAAGCGCGGTTCGTTAGGCAGCCAATCGAAACTCTGTGCCGACGAGCTCGTACGCGTAACTCAGGGTCCACCGATCACCCGGGCGTCGAAAGTGAGGCTGGCCAAGGATGTTCGGAATTCCCGGCGAGGTGTTCTGGCCCACGGTCGCCTTCGGGGCGATCATCCTGCTTGTATTTGGCGGAGTCGTCCTGCTACGGTTCTTGCCCCACCCCAAGTCCCGCGTACTGGAGCAGCCAGATCGCGAAGCGCTGGAGGATCTTCGGCTCCGTCTTGGTCAGCTCGATCAGTTGCAGGAGCGGATTGGCGAACTGGAAGAGCGGGTCGACTTTGCGGAGCGACTCTTAGCAAAGCAGCGCGAGGCCGAACGGCTAGGTCTGCCCAAGGACTAGGCCGCAACGTTAAGCATTGTTTCGGAATTGGCTGCCTAACCACCGCTTGCAGCTGACGGGCCTGCGGGGGGCTCGGCCGCCGATGCGACCTCGGCTTCCGGGGTGGCCGCTGTGGAGGCGTTCAATTGTGATCGGCGGGCCAGTGCCCGCAGCTGAAGCGTGGTTCGTTAGGCAGCCCTCACAGCCAGGATGCTGGCATGCGCTTGGTCGTCGTCTCCGCTCTGCTCGTCTTGGCTGCCGCCTGCGACCGCAGCCAGCAGCTCGACGCCGCCCGCCAGCGTCGGGCGGAAGCCGCGCACGACAGTGCCTTCGCTGCCGTTCAAGCCCGGGGCGAGCACGCTATGGGCGTGGACCAGTACACTTCGACCCACCTTTTCACACCGCTGCCCGATGGCGGCCGGATCGAACTCCAGCGGGATCAAATGGATAGCGCCGGCACGCGCCAGATTCGGCAGCATATGAATCAGATCGCGGCCGCCTTCCGGTCCGGCAACTTTGCGCTCCCCGGGTTCGTCCACGGCCGCGAGGTGCCCGGTATCGCGGTGATGGCAGCCAAGCGTGTCGCGATCACCTACACGGTGGAGGTGTTGCCGCGAGGGGCTGCCCTCCGCTTGCGGAGCGCGGACCCGGCCGCGGTACAGGCGATTCATGAGTTCCTAGCCTTTCAGCGGGCCGATCACCACGCCAGCGCCCACCACGGTGGGTGAGCGGCGTCGCGTGGGGGCTGCCTAACCACCGCTTGCAGCTGAAGCGGGACTGTTAGGCAGCACCGCCATCACCGTTTTCGGGAGCACTCCACTGAACCGTTGGCGGAAGATGTCCCGACGCCTTGCCCCGCGAGCCGACGCCGCCCGCCCGAGCCCCCTGGTTCGGCTGGGCGAGAACGTAATCTTCGGCCTCGCCTGGGGCTTTATCCTCGCTGTCTTGTTCTCGCTGTTTGTCGGTCTTATGGCACTGCTCCGCGGATCGGCGTACTACACTCAGTACGACACCACAACCGGCGAGATCATCCGCAGCTACTTCCTCGCTGGCCTGCTCGCCGGCAGCGTCTTCGGCTTCCTCCGGCCACTCGGGCAGACTCGCCTAGGTACCACTGTCCTGGGCATGGCAGTCGGACCCTTCGTGTACGGCGCAGTAGGGGCCACGATCCACGGCTGGGAAGGCTTTTTCGCATTCGAGACGGTGTTGCCAGGTCTGCTGGCGGGCGGTACGGTTGGCTTCATGTTGGGCAAGAGGGGCGCCCTTGGGTAGCCAGCCGCTGCCTAACCACCGCTTGCAGCTGACGGGCCTGCGAGGGGCTCGGCCGCCGGTGCGGCCTCGGCTTCCGCTCGGCCGCTGTGGAGGCGTTTAATTGTATGGTGGCGGGCTAAGTGCCCGCAGCTGAAGCGTGGATTCGTTAGGCAGCGCAGGCGAGTCTCAGGCCTAAACGAGGAAGGCCATATGGACCCTGCTGTGTTTCTGGTCCCCGTCGGATCCGTCGTGGCCATTATCGCGGCCATCTATGTCGCGCAGGCCAAGATCATTCGGCTGCGTGCCACTCTTCCAGAATCACCATCGGCCGACGTCACTGCGCGGCTCCAGGCACTTGAACGTGGTGTCCAGGACCTCCAACAGGAGCTGGCAGAGGCACAGGAGCGCCTGGACTTCGCCGAACGGGTGCTGGGGCAGGTACCGGAAACGCGCCGAGTGGACCCGCAGCGCTAAATCCTTGCTCGACCAGCCACACCGCCTTGACCAGCGCCCGCGGCGCCCCCATCACCGCGAGATCCACCGCCGCGATCCGAAGCCGGTCGCCGACCGGCAAGGCACGGCCGGCGTGACCCTCCGGCCAGCGATCCCGCCAAAGACTCCACGTCCTGAACTCGAGCGACGGCACCGTGACCGTGACCGAGGCGGGGGATCAAATCAACCTGGCCTT
>DASPXY010000535.1:0-7137 GCA_035637055.1 Gemmataceae bacterium
TCTTCTTTTTCTTCTTCTTGCGCGGCCGCTCCGCGACCTCGTCTTGCTCCTGACTCGCCTTGGCCGGCGGCGCCGCGACGACCGCTGCGGCCTCGTCTGCATCGTCGGCCGGCACGACCACGACATCCCCGCATTTGGGGCACCTGGCCTTGCGGCCGGCGAGTTCGTCCTTGACCTTCAAATGGTGCTCGCACGAAGAACAGGAAAAGGAAATCGTCATGGCACACCTCGTGGGTGAAACCAGTTGCTCCCTCGGCACTGTGCGACCGGCTCAATGAGCGCCGGCGAGCGCCAGCCCCTTTGCCTCGCTCCTCTGTCCGCTCCGGATCCACTCCTCCAACTCGCCCCGGAACTTCTGAACGATGTTCTTGACCGGCCAGCCCGCGCCGTCGCCCAGGCCGCAGATCGTCGTCCCCGGCATGATGCCGATGGACTTCGCGATCTCATCGAGGATCGCCAGGTCTGCGATGCGGCCCTGCCCTTGCCTCATGCGGTCGGCAATCTTCATCATCCAGCCCGTACCTTCGCGACAGGGCGTACACTGACCGCACGACTCATGAGCGAAAAAGCGACAAATGTTATACAGAACATCAACAATAGGCACCGTCTCGTCGATGACCGTGACCGCGGCGGTGCCCAGGCCGAGGCAACCAACCTTGCCGGGGCCGTTGAAGTCGAGCGGCGTATCGAACTCGGCCTCGGTCATCAGCCCCATGCTGATGCCCCCGGGAATGCACGCCTTCGCCTTGCGCCCCTTCCAGACGCCGCCGCCGTGCTTGTCGATCAGTTCGCGTGCCGTGACACCCAAGGGCAACTCGACGCAGCACGGCCGGTTCACATGGCCGCTGAGGCAGTAGAGCTTGGGACCGTAGCTGCCGGCGTCGCGCGGGTTCTTCGGGTCGGGCGGGACACCCAGCGACTTAAACCAGTCGGCCCCGCGGTCGATGATATGTGTGACGCAGGCCAGCGTCTCGATGTTGTTCATGACCGTCGGCTTGCGGAAGGCGCCCTCGACGGCGGGGAACGGCGGCTTGATGCGCGGCCAGCCGCGCTTGCCCTCCAGGCTCTCGATCAAACCCGTCTCCTCGCCGCAGATGTACGCGCCCGCGCCGCGGTGCATGTAGACGTCGAGGTGGAAGTCCTTGCCGAGGATGTTGTGGCCCAGGAGGTTGTTCGTGTAGCATTCGTCGATGGCCCGCTGCATGGCGCGATAGCCGTCGCCATATTCGTAGCGGGTGTAGACGTAGGCGGTGCTGGCGCGCGTCGCGTAGGCGGCGAGGAGGATGCCCTCGATGACCTGGTGCGGGTCGTCCTCCATGAGGATGCGATTGTTGAAGGTGCAGGGTTCGCTCTCGTCGGCGTTGACGCAGAGGTAGATCGGGCCGGGATGGTTCGGCGGGAGGAAGCCCCACTTGACGCCGCTGGGGAAGCCGGCGCCGCCGCGGCCGCGCAAGCCCGACGCCTTGACGGCATCTGTTACCTGGGCCGGCGACATCTCGTGGAGCGCCTTCGCCAGGGCGCGATAGCCACCATCGGCGCGGTAGGCGTCGAGGGCCGGAGACGCCTTGTTCAGGATGCGGCGGAGCAGGACGGGTTCAAATTCGGCCATGGGTCAGCGTCGCCTCTTCAGAACAGGGTGATCCTCCTTGCGAACGAGTTGCTTTTCTCCGCTCGGCAGGAACTTGAATCCGACAATACTCTCGTCCCACCCCATCGCCCGCTCGATACGGTGAATCAACTCGTCGAAGGTGCTTCGTGCATATTCCTCACCGGTCAGCACCAATATCGGATCCGTGTATCGCTGTCCCACTTTCTCGGCCCGGTCTTCTCGGATGATGAGAACCGCCCGGTCGAACGGCGCCTCTCCGGTTTCAGGGTCATACTCCATCACGACCGGCGGGAGGAAATCGGCATAAGGATCCCCCTCGGGATAAGAACTCGGATGCCCGATGTGGGCCGGAACTGCCTGCGCGAACACTTTGATGAACTCTTCATCAAAGTGGTAGCGGCGCGGCAGTGCGATCTCCCAAAGTGTGGCGTAGATGCTCATGGAACTCCCCTCAACTCCGTGAGTAATCCTTCCACTTTATCCGGCGTCACGTCTCGCCGGCCCACGTCGTTGATCATCACCGCCGGCGCCCCCTCGCACTGGCCCAGGCATTCCGCGAACTCAACCGTGATCTTGCCGTCCGCCGATGTCCCGCCCGGCTTCACGCCGAGTTTGCCGCAGATGTCCGCCAGCAACTCCTCGCCGCCGCGCAGCGCGCACGCCAGGCTGCGGCAGACCCACAGGCGCGTGCGGCCGAGTGGTTGCTCCTCCTCGCGGAAGAAGCCGTAGAAGGTCATCGTGTCGTGGACCTCGGCGGGGCTGAGGTCCAGAATATCCGCAATCTCGCGAATCGCCGCCCGCGGCACGCAACGCAACTCGTCCTGCACGATGTGCAGCGCGGGCAGCGTCACTGCCTGCTTGCTCGGGTAGCGCGGCAGGTACGCCTCGATCTTTTTGCGGATGTCCTCGCTCAGCGCGCTCATCGGTCCAACTCCGCGGCGATGATGTTCAGGCTCCCCAGCACGGCCACCACGTCGCTCAACTGATGGCCGACGATCAGCTCGGGAAACAGCCGGAAATGAATGTACGACGGCGGCCGTGTCCGTGCCCGGTACGGCACCCCCGTGCCGTCCGCCACGACGTAAAACCCCAGTTCGCCGTTGGCCGACTCGGTCGCTCCGTAAACCTCCTCGTGCGGCGTCTCCCACTGGCGATTGCGCATCACCAGCTCAAAATGCTGAATCAGGCTCTCAATACTCCGATATGTCGCCAGCTGGTCCGGCAGCACCGCCTTGCTGTTGCCATCGACGTTCACCGGTCCAGCGGGTAAATTCTCGATCACCTGCTTGCAGATCTCCACGCTTTGCAGCATCTCCTCCATGCGCACGAGGTAGCGCGCGTAGCAGTCGCCCTCCGTGGCGCACACCACCTTGAAATCGAATTGCTTGTAGCTCAGATACGGCTCATCCTTGCGCAAGTCGCGCACCACGCCGCTCGCACGGGCCACCGGCCCTGTGGCGCTCCAGTTGATCGCGTCCTCCTTCGATAGCACGCCGATGCCCCGGGTGCGCTCGATGAAAATGCGATTGCGATTGAGCAGCCGCGTGACGTCGGCGTGCGCCTTCGGGAAGCCCTTGATGAAGTCACGCACCATCTCGATGAACTTGTCATCAACGTCGGACATCAGTCCGCCGACGCGCGTGTAACTCGGATGGAAACGCTGCCCCGAAGCCCGCTCGAAAATGTCGTACAGTTTCTCGCGCTGGTAGAAGCCGTACAGGAACGCGGTGAAGGCGCCGAGGTCAAGTGCGGCGGCGCCGACGCACAGCAGATGGTCGCTGATGCGGGAGAGTTCGGCGAGCAGCGTGCGCAAGTACTGGCAGCGCGGCGTCAGCTCGATGCCCATGAGCTTCTCGACCGCGTGATGCCAGGCGACCTCGTTGGCGATCGGCGAAATATAGTTCATCCGATCGACGATGGTGACGTACTGGTTGTAGTCGAGATCTTCGCCGAGTTTCTCGAAGCCGCTATGCAGATAGCCAATGTCCGGAACCGCCTTGATGACCGTTTCGCCGTCGAGGGTGAGGATGAGGCGCAGCGTTGTGTGCGTGGCGGGGTGCTGCGGCCCGAAGTTGAGCGTCCACTGATACTCCTTGTCCTCGTCGGCGGGGGCAGGGGTTTGCAGCAGTTCCAGGGGCATGTTAGCCTCCAAGGCAAAAGGAAAAAGGAAAAAAGAGAGGAGCTTTTTGTCTTACTTTTGCCTTTTTCCTTTTGCCTTTTAACTTTCAGCCCGGGTGATTACCGGGAAGTTGTGCCGTTCGCCGCGGCCCCGCAAGGGGTAATCCTTGCGCAGCGGGTAACTCGTGAACTCCTCCGGCATCAGAATGCGGCGCAGGTCGGGGTGGCCCTCGAAGACGATGCCGTACATGTCGTAGACCTCGCGCTCCAGCCAGTCAGCGCCGCGCCAGAGAGGAAATGCCGACGGCAGCGTCAACTCCGGCTCGTTCAGGTATGTCTTGACGACAACGCGCTCGCCGGTCGTCGTGTTCAGGAGGACGTACACGACGCCGAAGCGGTCCCTGGCCTCGGGATATTTCAGATAATCGACCGCGGTCATCTCCGCGAGCATGTCGAAGCCGCAGACGTTCTTGAGGCATTCCAGGAATGCATAAACACGATCCGGCTTGACGATGATGCGGCGGTTGTCGCGAAACGTCGCGGTCGTGAAGCTGTCGGCGCCAAAGCGCTCTTGCAGCACCGTTTCGTACGTTGCGGCCATGCGTGCCCCCCATCCTACTCCCCCTCTCCGTTTCGGGGAGGGGGTTGGGGGGAGGGGTTTCGCGAGGCAAATGCCGCTTGGCTTTACCCCTCCCCCCAACCCCCTCCCCGAAACGGAGAGGGGGAGAAAGAAGTCTACTCACGTCCCGTCCCGCAACCGCGTTGAGGTCGCGAAGTCGCCCGGCGCCGCTATCGCATCGGTCGGGATCCCCACCACGGGCAGCGGTCCCTCATGCTGTGTGCGGCGGGCGAATTCCTTCCCACTCAGTGTCCCCGTCTTGCGAATCTTCTCCTGCAAGTCGATCACCGACTGAATCAATTGCTCTGGCCGCGGCGGACAGCCGGGAACGTAGATGTCCACTGGGATGAAACGATCAACCCCTTGTACGACCGCGTAAGTGTCGAAGACGCCGCCGCTCGAAGCGCACGCGCCCATCGAAATGCACCATTTCGGCTCGGGCATCTGCAGCCAGATGCGCTGCAGCACCGGCAGCATCTTCATGACGACGCGGCCGGCCACGATCATCAGGTCGCACTGCCGCGGACTGAAGCGCATCACCTCGGCGCCGAAGCGGGCGATGTCGTGCCGCGATGCGCCGGTCGCCATCAATTCGATGCCGCAACACGCCGTCGCGAAGGGCATCGGCCACAGGCTGTTGGCCCGCACCCAGTTCGCCAGGTGGTCGAGTCTGCTCAGCGCGACCCCTTCGGGGAGGTTCAGCGCCATCGGAACACCCCTTTCCGCCAGTCGTAGACGTAGGCGATCACCAGCAGCCCCAGGAAGATCAGCACCGACCAGAACACCGGCCCGCTGAACTCCGCCGGCAGGCCGAGCGCCTCCGAGTAGGCGATGACCGCCCACGGATAGAGGAAGAGCAACTCGACGTCGAACACCAGGAACATGATGGCGATCAGATAGAACTTGACGTCGAAGTGCTGCCGGGCGTCGCCGACCGGATCCATGCCCGATTCGTAGGGCATCAACTTGACGGGTGTGTCGCGCCGCGGGCCGATCGTGTGCGCCGCGATCAAGGTAACCGCGGCGAAGCCCAGCACCACCACCAGATACAGGAAGATGGGATAGTAAGCGCTCAAGTCGAACGCGGGCTCGACGGTCGGCACGATCTCCTCCTGTCTTGCCCTCCTGTCAGCCCGAGCGCCAGCGAGGGACCATGCTACCCCTCGCTGGCGCTCGGGCTCTGACAGAATCGCGACTTCGTGACTTTTTTCACGAAGTGGGGCAAAAAGAAACCCGACCTGGGGGTCGAGGTGCGCCTCGTCACTATAGAGAGCCAGGACCGCGGGGCAAGGCCGTGCCGCGACAAGTTCACCTGGAAGATTTGCGACAGCGAGCGGCAGCGCGATACACTGGCCTTCGGGTTCGAGGTGTGGTTCCTGGCATTGCTTCCGGAGAGGAGACCGATCGTGTCAAGCGTGATGACCTCGGCGGACCTGCTGACTGGCCCGGGGGCCTGGCGTGCGGCGACCTGTCCGCCCGTCGCCTCCTCCTGCTATGCTTTGCCCGAGGCGGCCTGGCCGGTTCTCGACGCGGCCCTCGTTCCCCTGCGCCGCGGGTCATGCCCTGTTACGAAGTTGCTCGCGTCGGACGAACTGCGGGCCATTTGTGCTCCGGCCCTGGCGCCGGCCCTCGAAGCGCTGGAGACGGGCTGCGGCTTCGCCATCATCGAGCGCGTTCCTGTCGAGCGTCTGTCCGTGCCCGAAGCGCAAGCGATCTACTGGCTCGTCGGCCAGGTGCTCGGCGTGCCGTTCGAGCAAAACGTGCAGGGCACGCTCCTCTATGATGTGCGGGACACGGGTCAGGATGTGCAGTACGGGGCGCGCTTTTCGGTCACCAACGCCGAGAGCACCTTCCACACCGACAACTCTTTTGGGACCGAAATTCTCGACTATGTCGGCCTGCTCTGCCTGCGCACGGCGCGCTCCGGTGGGTTGAGCCAGATGGTCAGCGCCGTGGCGGTGCATAACGTGCTGCGCGAGCGCGATCCCGACGCCCTCCAGACGCTGTATCAGCCGTTCCACTTCGACCAGCGCGGCGGCGTCCGACCGGGCGAAGCGCCGACGACCGTGGCCCCGGTCTTCGAGCGCCGCGGCGACGAGTTGCTTTGCCGCTACCTGCGTTACTGGATTCACACGGGGCACGAGAAGGCGAACGTGCCGCTGACGCCGGCGCAGCAGCACGCCCTTGATGCGCTGGACGCCGTCGCGGCCGACCCGGCGCTGCGCGTGGAGTTCGCGCTGGCCCCGGGACAGATGTATTTCATCAACAACCGCTGGATCCTGCACAACCGCACCGCCTTCGACGATCACCCCGAGCCGGAACTGCGCCGGCACCTCGTCCGCCTGTGGTTGAAAAAGACGAGCTAACTATTATCCGTCAATGGGTTGCGTTCTTCAGGTAGTGGGGAAGTGAACTGCGATTCACCCTCGGCAACACGAGATTGCTCAGTTGCTTTTGGTGTGCCTGGGGAGGGGTTGGAGGGTGGGGTGTTACGCGAACTGTTACGTTGCGGTCCCAGAACAGCCTGTTCCACCGCTGCATCGAGGTTGGCGTCGTAATTCATCGTGATCGCGATGCTTGAGTGCCGCATGAGTTTCTGCAACAGGGACTTTCTCAAAAGTAGGGTAAATCGTTTCAAGAGGGTAGACAAAAAAGGGGTGAACAGCTGCAATCACGTCGAAGCACTACCAACGCCGTCTGGCACTGGATTCACCCCATGAACATCCTACCCCTGCAGCAGTAGGTGGCCAGCGCCCACACCGTTGTCAACGGCCAGCAGGGGGACATCACC
>DASPXY010000536.1:0-2595 GCA_035637055.1 Gemmataceae bacterium
GATACAGGCCGGCCGTCAGGCGGGTCGCCCTCTGGAAGGCCGATGGTGCCTTGGAGGACGACCCGATCGGAGCGGTCCCCTGCCCCAGGGCGAGCTCGAGAACCTCCTGGACCATCTCCTCGAAGCGGTCGAGGTCCATGCGGTTCTCGCGGCGGATAAGGGGCTGCAGGTGCTTGGGCATCCGGGCGACAGACCGCCGCAAGAAGGCGGCGATCCGCTCGAGGTCAGGGGAGACCGGCAACCGGCCGCTCGCTCGCTCCTCCTCAAGCATGGCCGCGATCTTCTGCCGGTCGCCATCCCGCAGGAGCGTCTGGCTGATAGGGTAGTCCGACCAGTGGCGGCGCTCCGTTTGCCGCAAGGTCGCGGTCGGAATCCAGCCCTGTTCCGACAGCCAGTTGTTCCAGCGTTGCCAGAGCGGCACTTCGGGGGCGTGGTAGGTGATCTGCTGGATCTTCATCCCATCGGGGCGGTTGTCGCGGTTGTCCGGTGCCGAGTTCAAGCCGAGGACGCCGCGCAGGCGGCCGAAGTAGTTATGCCCCGCCCCGTCGTCGTCATCGATCATGCGGAAGGCGGCATCGACCATCGCGGCCAGGAACGCGATCCACGTCGGCTCACCGTCTTCCGTGAACGCGATGCGGGGCAGTTTGACGGTTTGCCCAACGACGCACGCGGAGCGGACAGCAGAGAGGAAGTCCGTGCTGGCGTCTTCAGCGGTGGCCTCGGGGCGGTTGAACTGGGTGGCGAAAATCTCGAAGAGCGCCTCGTCGTTGACGCCCAGGCGGACGGGAGAATGGCGCGGCACGTTCCGCGTGAAGTGCTCGACCAGCGCGTGGTTCCATTCGAGGTATGTGGGCATCGTCGCTTCCTCGTGCGACAGTGACAGTGATCTACTCAGGGCCGCCGGAACCGATCCAGCGGACATAGTCGCGATGACGCGAGGCGACATCGTGCAAGGCCTCCCAGAGGGGGCCGGCGGCCTCTGAAAGTTCGATGACAATCGTGTCCATGCCGCGGGTCAGCGGGATCATGACCCATCGTGCGGCGTACCGGCCGGCCGCGGCGGGGTCGTGCGCCAGAGCCCCTTCCACACTGGGCGGAGGGTGCCATTCCCTGCGCTTGTTCTCGAAGAACGCATCGAGTCCGAAGAGGAACGCCATCCACCCTTCCAGGCCGCGGCAGGATTCGTACTGGACGATCCGGAACTGATCAAGGCTCGCGGGGAAGGTGTCCCGCTGGTCTTCATCGACTCCGTCCCAGACCGTCTGCCCCTGTTCGCGCCAATGCCGCGCGGGGTCGGACACCGAACGTTGCGTCTCCAGATCCTTGCTGACGCGCGTGTAGGGCACGCAGGCGAGCAGATCAATGATCGAGTTCCCCGCCGCGTGGTTCCTCTCCATCAGTTCCGCGTGCAGATCGGGCCGCGCCAGGTAGTCGCCGACCACCACGATGATCTGCCCGCCTTCCGCCTCGCTGTGGACTTCCAGCGACCACTCCGCGAGCCCCAGTCTGGTGGCGAGCGCGTTGAGGAACCGCGTGAGATTCGCCTTCATCCGCAGACCGCGCTCTCTGGGTTGAATGCTGAGCTTCGCCTTCTGCAGCTTCTGCCCCCACTCACATGGCTTGCCTTGCCGGATGAGCTGGTCCCGCCCGTCCGCGAGGGCGAAGGGGCGGTCGGGGAAGAGCAGCAGCAAGAGATCACGCTCGTCCTCGGGCCAGTCCTGACCTTCGTCGATGAACACGTAGTCCCAACGGAACGCCTCCTCATCCTCCTCGCGCAGCCGCGCCACGTCGGCGGCACCTAGCGCGCCTCCCTCGAATAACTCCCTCGCCTGCTGCTTGTACCAGGCGTACCGTTCCACGTAGTCCTCTGCGTCGTTCGGCAGGACGCCGAGCGATCGGAGAACCCGGTAGAAGTAGCTCATCGTCGTCCGAACGCGCACCCCCGATTGTCCTTCATCGGGAAACCCCAGGAGGGTCCATAGGCGGCGCAGGTCGGCTGCCAAGGCGCGGTTGAACGTCAGGATCAGGACGCGGGCGTCGGCCCGATAGTAGGCTTGCCAGGCGAGCTGCAGCAAGGACACCGTCTTGCCTGTACCGCCTCGCCCCCGGAGGATGAGCATCTTCTGACCGAGCAGATCGAGCCACTCGGGCGGGACGGAAGCCTGGACGATCCGGTCCATTCGGGTACGGTCAAGAGCCGACACCTGCGTGGTGGCGGTCAGCATGCGCAGCAGGGGGCCGAACGCAACCGGCTGGGCAAGGCTGTCAGCGTTGAGGTTCCAGCGACCCCCGTACCACTTCGGCGTGTTCTTCTGCGCGACCGCGCTGAGCAGTCGTTCCCAGTTGAACTTGCTTCCGAGGAGATTGTGGGGCCGGGAGGGGAGTTTCGGCTCCGGGATGTTGCGCAGCCAGATCAGCCCCACGACGAACGGCGACGTGTACCGCCGCTTCCCGAGGAACTGGCGGAAACTGTGTATCTGCGTCTGGTTTTGCTCCGTAGCGTCCTTCCAGCCGGGGTCGCTCGCCGTCCCGTAGTTGACGAACAAGTGCCCCGCCTCGTACTTGATCCCTGCCTGGTCGTGCCCCTTCAGCTCG
>DASPXY010000537.1:0-3357 GCA_035637055.1 Gemmataceae bacterium
TCCGAGCGAGGCGGATGGTCGTGGCGGTCTTCTCCTGGCCGAAGAAGCTGACGCGGCGGGCGGTATCCTGGCCGTGCTGCTCGATGAAGTGGCTCGACTGAACGAACATCCCGCCGGAGCCGGCCGCCGGGTCGAAGACGATGCCGTGGTCCGGCTCGATGACGTTGACGATGGTCTGGACGATGGAAGGAGGGGTGAAGAACTCGCCCTTGTCCTGGGCGCCCTCCATAGCGAACTTCATCAGGAAGTATTCGTAAATCCGCCCGAAGACGTCGCCCGCCGCCGCGCGGAGCGTCTCACGGTTGAAGATTTTGAGCAGGTCTTCGAGGACGGTGCGCTCGAAGATGCCGAACTCCTTGGGCAGCATCCCCAGCAACGGGGGGAACTCGGCCTCGATGGCGTTCATGGCCGCGACCAGGGCGTCGCCGAGGTCAGCGTCTTTCGGGAGAGCCAAAATGTGCTCGTAGCGGGCCTTCTCCGGCAGGCGGAGGGCGCGGCGTTTGAGGTAGTCGGCGGTGTTGGGGGCTCGCCTGGGCATGCGGCCGGCGGCCTGGTCTTCCTGGATCTGGCGCGTGGCGGCCTCATAGCGGTTGGCCGCGTGGCGCAGGAAGATGACGCCGAGGACGGGCATGCAATACTCGCTGGACGTCAGTTTGGAGTTGGCGCGGAGGTTGTCGGCGGCTTCCCAGAGGTCGGCTTCGAGTTTAGCGAGGGATTCCGCTTGATCCTGGCTCATGGGTGGTGCGCGAAAGGTCCGGACTGTTTCCCAGGTGTTTGAAGAGGAAGGAAAGGCGCTGTTCGTCCGGTCGCACTCGCCGAACTCCCCGCTTCACCCGAGCAGTATAACCGAACCGGCGAAGGATTGCGAATCTCAGTAGGCGAAATCAGGAACCGGAAGCGGTCAACCGGGGACTCCTCCACGTCGAAAAGGACAGCCGGGCAGCCGCCCAAACGCTCGTCGAGGAGTGGAAGAAGGAGGGCGTGAAAAAGCCCCAGGACAACCTCATCATCGCCTCACAGAACGTGAACGTGGACCGGATCAACCGTCTCGCCCAGGAGGCCCGACGGGCGGCGGGCGAACTCGGCGGGTTCCGAGCACGGCTCGGCAAGGACTACTTTTACCTCGGCACCCCGACAATCAAGCTCAAGGACGGCACCCGCCTCTACCAGGGAGATCGCGTCCTCTTCACGCACACGTCCGGGATCCTGAGTAACGGCGACCTCGGAACCGTCCTCAAGATCGACCCCGTGCGGCAACGGCTCACCGTGCGGTTTGACGACCGGAAAAAGCCCGTGACCGTGTCTTACGCGCGGTACAAGGAGCATCTCGCTCTGGGGTACTGCATGTCCACCCATCGCAGCCAGGGGGTCGATCGGTCAAACGTCTTTGTCCTGGCCGGGGGCAACATGCAGGACCGGGAAATCAGCTTCGTCCAGGCGTCCCGCGCCAGAAACCAGACCCACTTCTTCGCGTCGCGACTGGAAGCGGGGGAAAACCTCGAAATCCTCTGCCGGCAGTTCGGGAATTCGCGCGCGAAGAATCTCGCCCACGACGTCTTGGCCGAGGTAAGAAGGCACACACAAGTCCAGCAGATCTGACCACCCCCCACCATGCACGGAACGAGTGCATGCAGGGGGGTACAAACGAGGGAGAACGTCATGCCCAACTGGTGTGAATGTGACCTGTTGATCGAAGGACCGGCGGGGCAGGTAAGTGCGTTTCTCAAGCAAGCGGACGCCACAGACGCGAGGGACTTCGATTTCAACTGCTTCATTCCCTACCCGGAGAAGTACCGCCGGCCCGATGAAACAGCCGCGAACTGGGACCGAGACTCCAAGCGGACTGGGGAGCGGCCGGCCGATGGCTACAACTCGGGAGGAAAGGAATGGCGCCTTGAGCATTGGGGAACCAAGTGGAACGCCCACCGAGTCACCGTGGACAAGCCTCAGATCGTGGGCGACGGGGCCCGGGTGGTGATCCACTTCTCGACCCCATACGCAGCCCTCATCCCTGTCGTACGGAAAGCCTCGGAGATGTACCCTCAGCTGCGCATGGACCTCTCCTACGTTGAGGAAACGCAGGAGTTCGCAGGCAGGCTCGTCTGCAAGGGCGGGAAGGTGCTGTTCCACGAGCGTGATTGCTGCCGGGAACCCCGCGATAAGGCGGAGGAGTTGTGGCAATGCATTTGCGCGGACCCATCCATTCTACCGGACGCGCGCCTGGACGCATTCGACGCGGCCGTCCGCCGTGATCCCAACTGGCGCGCGGGTGATGCGAGCCAACAAGCGACCCAGGGGAGGCGCGGGAGGCAGTCGTGCCAGACCATACCAGGCCGGGAGCCGGGCAGTGCGGTGGTTGTGGGTTGGGATCGCGAACTCCAATCCTATTTTGGCCAGGTGTGGCACGTGCGGAGCGAGTTCGAGGTGATGCATCCTCGCCTCTCCTACTGGGTCGGCTCCCACCAGGGGGAGGTGCCTTCCATCTTTGCCCTCGCGGCGTTAATGCGGACCTTCGCTGTGATCCCGGCCGCCACACTTGCCCAGCTCCTACGCGAACCTGTGCGGCAGGAGCCGCCCTCCCAGGCTCACCATCCCAAGCTAACCCACGAAATCTAGGCCGGGCCTCGCATTCGCGTTGATCCCGGTGCAGTGTAGCATTCTCATGTTGGAGACCGTCATGTCACACCACACGGTAAAGCCCACCGATCCGAACCACGAGGTTGTCATCGGCTGGGACAACCAGCTCGAAACCTTCTTCGCTCAGGTCTGGGACAACCGGAACGCGGAGGAGTCGCCCGTCCTCTGGGCCGGCTGCCACCGCGGCGAAGTCCCATCCACGGCCCTCCTCCGGCCGTACGCCGAGATTCCAGAAGCCGCGCTGGAACAACTGCAGGAAGACCACGCGCAGCGGCAGTCGCCTGAGAGGCCCCAGGAGCTCGCCGACCTCGCTGAGCGCCTCGACCAGGCGGCGCGTGAAAAGTTGACACGGTCAGAGGATCTCGCGGCCCGGCCCACGAAAAAGCTCACCCACGAACTCTAACACACACCATGCACCTTTGGTGCGTACGGCCGGCCCGAAAAACGGTCGTAAGCCCAAGCACCAAAGCGCTTTCTGGGTGTCCACACGCTGTCCACATCGGCATCGTCTCATTTCGCAAGTGCCAGAGTTGACAGTTGTTGCTCCAATTCTTTCGGGTCCACCTGGAGCAACTCCCCGGGATCGTCACTGGGCAGCTTCAGCCCCACCTGCTCGTAGGGGCAACGGCCGCGCCGCTTGCCCGAGACACAACTGCGGCCGTGCCACTCGAGCCGCTTGCGGTCCAAGCACTCCGGACTGAGGTTCCGATGCCGCGCCTG
>DASPXY010000538.1:0-15303 GCA_035637055.1 Gemmataceae bacterium
GCGTGTGACTGATCCAGCGCTCGTGCCACAGCGCTCGTAGACAGCCCGTGTGCTTCTCGTGCGAGCGCTGTGGCACGGCAGTTGCCTGCTAGAATGAGAGGCGCCCGTCCACAGGGTGGAGGCAACTCATGCGAAGACTCCCACGAGCCCTTGTCCTGGCTCTCGTGTTGCTCGGCGTCATTGGCCTGATACCGCCTGATGGTCCCGCGTCCCAGCAACCGCAGCCCGGCGCCGGCGGCTACCCAGCGCAACCGCCAGGCTCCGGGGGCGGATATCGCCCGTCCGGCTATCCGCAGGCTCCAGGCGGGTATCGACCCTACCCGGGCGGCTCGCAGCCCGCCAACCCGTACCTGCCCGTCGCGACCACCGAGGTCGTGATTTACGACGGCTATTTCTATCCGCCATCGATCCAGGTCGCGCCGGGGGCGACCATCCGCTGGACCAACAAGGGCCTGCACCGGCATACGGTGACCGACTTGACCGGCCTCTGGACCTCGCCGGAACTGGCGCCGAACGATTCCTGGAGCTTTACGCTGCGCCATCCGCTCAACCACTACTATTACTGCCGTCATCACCGCCTCACGATGAGCGCGACGATCGTCGTCAAATGACGCCCGCGGCGCGGGAAATCCGAAATCCGAAACTCGAAATCCGAAACAAATCCGAAGCGCAAAACAAGAAAACTCGAAACCGGCTGTTTTCGTTTTCTGCTTCGGATTTCGGATTTGTTTCGGATTTCGAGTTTCGGATTTCGGATTTCCCCAAAGGGGGTTAAGCGACTGCCGGTCAACTCCAGATAGGTAAGGAAGGAGCAGAATGCCACCTTGCTTGTCCCTCTGGAGTTGACCGTTCCATGCTCACCGTGCTGTACCCTCTTCTCTGCGCCGGCAGTCTCGGCGTCAGCGAGGATCCCGCGGTCTGCGGGTCTTACCTGTATCAGCCCGCCTACTGCATGGATCTCCTCCTGCGGGGGCCGACCGTGCCGTACCTGCCGCAGCCCGGCGACATCATGCTGGCCACGGACAAGGGCCGATTCTGGCGGTTCACCCACAACCTGGCCTTCGCCGGGGAACCGCACAACTCGGCGATTGTGTTCGCGCGGCGTGACGGCAGCCTGGCGATCCTCGAAGCGGGGCCGAACGATTGCCTGCACGTCAAGACGCTCGACATGCTGCCGCACCTGCTGGAGTACGAGGCCAAGGGGCCTGTGTGGATCCGCAAGCGCACGGTGCCGCTAACGCCGGAACAATCGCTGCGGTTGACGGAGTGGGCCGAGGCAGTCGAGGGCAGGCGCTTCGCGCTGGTTCGCCTCGCCGGACAACTCACCTTGCTGCGCAGCCGCGGGCCGCTGCGGACGTACATACTGGGCAAGCCACAAGGACTACGCCATACCTACTTCTGCTCCGAGTTGGTGACCGAATCGTGCGTCACCGCCGGCCTGATCGATCCGGCGAACGCGCGCCCCGCCGCCACCTACCCCAGCGACCTGTTTTTCGACAGCTCGCTCAACCGCTTCCTGCAAAGGCACTTTCACCTGGCCCCTTTCTGGGAGCCGCCGGCGCGCTGGTCGAGCACACCGTGACCGACGATCGCAGCGCCACTCGACGCACAATCGCCATAATAGCGATAGTGGGATGCATCCCACGCGCCGAGGAGGAAACCATGCTGCCCGAACAATATCAGTGGATCGCGGTCGAGTTCGAGCCGGACGGCGATCCGCGTCAGCTCTTCCACATCGCAACCAAACTTGAAGCGGAGGGCAACTTGCCCGGTGCCGCCACGGTCTATGACCGAGCGTATGGTCTGGACCCCACCGCCACCGACGTGCGCGAAGGGCGGCAGCGCGTCCTCGATCGATTGGCGGTCGTCGAGCACGCGCTTGTCTTCCGCTACATTCCCGGCGGCGTCTTCCTGATGGGGACCGATACGGGCGAAGCGGACGAACGGCCGCGGCGTCCCGTGTGGCTCTCGCCGTACTGGCTGTCGGAGACGCCGGTCAGCTGGGCGGCGTGCTGCCGGCTGATGGACTGGGAGCCGCCACCCGCCGGCTTTCCGCGAAACTACGAAGGCCCGCCCACTGGGGAATTCGATCACTGGGCCGCCGGAGTTTACAACGAGAACAAGCTTCGCCTGCAATACTGCGAGGACAAGACGACCCGTGCCCGCGACTGGCACGCACACCACCCCAGCCAGACGTGGCAGCGGGGCGACCAGATCGAGACCTCGCAGGAACTCTTCGGCATGCCGGAGCGCGAGGAGCCCGAGGCGGCCTGGCAGTACGACACCAAGCCAATGGTCGCCGTCCCCTGGCAGGCGGTTCTCGAACTGGCGGGACGTCTCTCGACGGGGTCGGTGCGTTACGGCCTCCCGACGGAGGCGCAGTGGGAGAGGGCTGCCCGCGGTGGGCTGATCGGCGCCCGGCACGCCTGGGGCAACGACCGCCCCACCCCCGAGCGTTGCGACTTCGACCGCTTTCACACGTTCGCGATCCTGCCCTCGAAGACGTTTCCGCCGAACGGCTATGGGCTGTACGCAATGAACGGCGGTGTCTGGGAGTGGACGCGCGACTGGTATGACCGCGACCATTACGGCCAGGCTGACGAGAAGGATCCGGAAGGCCCTGCCGAGGGCAAGGAAAAGGTGCTGCGGGGCGGATCGTGGGCGGACTGCGCCGAGGTGCAGACGGTCAGTTTTCGGATGGCGCGCGGCTCGTGCGCCTGGGGTGAGGAAGGCCGGGCCGGCCATGGTGCGCCGAACATTGGCTTTCGCCTGTGCCGCACGGTGGTCGGAGCCCCGGCTTCAGCCGGCTAAAGCCGGGACTCCAACTCCCAATCGTAGATGAGTGACGCCTACTGCGGATCCTCCTGCAGCTTCATCTTGACCTCGCGGATCTCGTCGCGGCGCTGAAAGGTTACCGTCACCTCGGCGCCGACCTCGTAGCCCTGCAGCACCGCATGCAGATCCTTGGTGTTGCGGATCGGCGTCTCGTCAATCTTGAGAATGACGTCGCCAGGGATAATGCCGCGCGTGGTGCGGCGCGTCGGTTGCAGCCCAGCCTGATCCGCGGGGCCGTTGGCGTACACATTCAGGATCAGCACGCCCTGGCTGATGCCCAGGCGGCGCGCTACCTGGTCCGGCGCCGGCTCAATGCCCAGACCAGGCCGCACGGCGCTGCCCTTCTTGATGAGCTGGGTCACCACGCGGTTCACGTCGTCCGCGGGAATGGCGAACCCGATGCCCGACCACGCTCCCGATTCGGTGGCAATCGCCGTGTTGACGCCGATCAGACGCCCCGAACTGTCCAGCAGCGGGCCGCCCGAGTTGCCGGGGTTGATCGGGGCTGTCGTCTGGATAACCCCCTTGATGGCCCGCCCACTATCTGACTTGATCTCGCGGCCCACGGCGCTCACCGAACCGGGCGCCCACGACTGATCGAGGCCGAAGGGGTTGCCGATGGCGAAGGCAAATTGCCCGACCTGCAATGTCCGTGATTCCCCCAGCGGAATCGGCCGCAGCTTGCCCCTGGGGACACCGATCCAGAGCACGGCGAGGTCCATGTCAGGATCGACGGCAAAGCGATCGACCATGTAGGAGGAGTGGTCTGCCAGCGTCACCATGACTTTGTCCGCAGCCTTCACCACGTGGAAATTGGTGACGATATGACCGTCGTCGTCCCAGACGAAGCCCGACCCCATGCCCTTCGGGATGCGTTCGACGTTGAGGGTGAAGCGGTCGCGCATCAAGGCCAGGTTGGTAACGTTCACGACCGACGGGGCGGTGTTCTTGTAGAGGGCAATTTGCGAGTTTTCGGCGTCGGAAAGTTTACCGGCCGGCGTGACGGTGCGTAGCGTGGCGTTGGGGTTAAGCCTGCCATCGCCGGCAGGCCAGAAGCGCCACACCAGCAGCAGCGCGATCACCACCAGCAGCGCCAGCGGCAAGACGTAGGAGGCCAGCGATGGACGAGGGGGTGCCTGGCGATCGTAGTACGTGGACATGGTCACCTCTCCTGGTTGCGTTTCTGGACCGGCAACGTACCTACCGTTAGGATAGTCGCGCCGCAGGGCCGCTTCCAAGAGGACCAGGCGACCAGGTGAAGAAAGCCCACGTGTTGTGGCACGGTCTCCTGACCGTGCCACGGCTTGCGACCGAAGGTCTCCTCTGGATTCAGGGAGACCTTCGGTCAGCAAAGTGGCACGGTCAGGAGACCGTGCCACAACACGTGGGCTTTCCTGCTCATCCGTCAATAGACGATCGTGAAGCGCCCATCGGGCCGGGCAAACACGGCGACCAGGCTCCAGACCGGCACGCCCCCAGTGTGACCGTGCTCCGCCGTCGGGTTGCCGTCGCGGTCTTACACCTGCCACGCGAGTGAACCGCCACGGTTCCAACCCATGCCTTGCGTCCAGACCAGGATCGTTTCGCCCTTCGCGTTGACCGCAACCGCCGGGTGCTTCCGCCCCTTGGCCGCCCCCGGCGCCGCCACGGGCGCTGAGCGTTTCCCGGTGGTCCGATCGACCCGTGCGAAGTAGACCTGCTCCTTGGTATCCCACGCGCCGACGACCATGCCCGCCGGCCCTTCGGCAAAGGTCTCGGAACTCATCGGACAGGCGCCGATCGACCAGGCATGGAGGTTGTCGCCCAGGAAACTCTTGCCCTTGTCGGTCGAAGTGAGCAG
Organism: Gemmataceae bacterium; assembly: GCA_035637055.1. Lineage (GTDB taxonomy): Bacteria > Planctomycetota > Planctomycetia > Gemmatales > Gemmataceae > DASPXY01. The sequence continues at coordinate 4,676 of DASPXY010000538.1, forward strand.
GTACATATCGCGCTGCTGCACATCCTTGGCGCCGCGATAGAGTACATAGACGATCCCTTTACTATCGGTGAAGGCGCGCAGGCCACAGCAGCCGCAGGCGCCCGTCGGGTCGGTGTTGGCGGCCTTCTCGGCGGCGAAGGTTTTGCCCTCATCGGTCGAGACAGCGACCCACACGCGGCGGTTGTCCTCGCCCTTCTTGCCCGGTTCGATGGCGTGCCAGAAGACAAAGACGTTGCCATTCTGATCGGCCGCCACCGAACCGCCGCCGTCGAGCGTGGTCGTGGACTGCATCAGGTTGCGCTGCTCCTCGAAGGCGGTGCCGGCGTCGTTGAGACGAGCATAGAGCATGGGCGAGTTGTACTGGCCCACGCTCCGCGGCATCGCCACCTTTGAGCCGTTCCAGGCGACATGGACGCGGCCGTTCTTGCCGAGGGCGAGGTGAGCGCCGCGGATGTTGCCGGTGGCGATGGCGCTGCCGGGCTGGCTGTTGACGCGCAGCGGATGCTTGAAGTGCGTGCCATCGTCCGAGCGGGCGTAAAAGACGTCGCCGGCGCCGGGATCGCCTTTGAAGTAGATCAGGTGAACGACGCCTTTCCCATCGACGGCGACCTGCGGCTGAATGCCATGATTGGGCACGCGCAGCAGGACCGCCTTGTGAGCGTCGCCCTTCGCGGGCGGCTGCGCAGCGGCGCCGGCCTGTTCCGCGGGCGCTTCGCTGGCTGCAGATGCGGTCTGGTCGGCGTGCTGCCTCTGGGCCGCCAGGGTGCCGACCCCGAACGCCAACGCGCCGATGCCGAGCAGCACCGCCGCCACGATCCTTAGTTTGGTGAGGAACATATCGCGTAAGACTCCTTGCATCAGGAAGGCCGCCTGCGTGGACACCGCCCCGGCGACCGTTTTGCCCGCCGCGATGAGTGTCGCGGCCTTGACAGTGGTGTGGACCAGCGGCGCCGGCAGGGCGGCCGCCGTTGAAGCGGACAGGGCGGTGGCAAGCGCGGCCGTCGACAGGGTCAGGCCACGCCGAACGAGGCGATCGCGCAGCCGCTGCCGCGCCCACGACAGACGCGACAACACGGTGCCGCGCGGACAACCGAGATGGCGCGCGGCTTCCTCGTTGGTCAGGCCCTGCAGGTAACAGAGGACGAACGGCGTGCGATATTTCTCGGGCAGACCATTGACCTCCGCGTCGAGGACCGGCCGCAGATCGCGCCAGATCAATTCCGGGGTGGCCTCGGCGGCCGGCACGTCAACGTCGGGCTGTTCGCGCAGTGTCCGCTGCCGCTGTCGTGCGCGCAAGCGCAGGGCCACGCGAAAGGCGACCTTGTACAGCCAACTCGCGAGCGACTGCCGCTTGCCGACGGAGGCGGCCTTGCGCAGCAGGATGAGGAAGGCTGCCTGAAAGGCGTCCTCCGCGTCCTGTTCGTGCCGCAGCAGGCGCTGACACAGGCCCAGCACCATGCCGCCGTGCCGCCACACGAGCACCTCGAACGCCGCCTGATCGCGCTGGCTGACGACGCGCTCCAGCAGTTCGGCGTCGCTCAGGCCGCCGGAGTCGCCGCGTTCCAGGGACTGGCGCAGGTGCCGAATGACCTTGCCCAGGTGTGCGCTCGCCATGATCCGCGTTCTCCTGCCATCGCTTCTCTACAAGAGTGGAGACAGCGACCGGCCGCATGCTTCGGTAATTTGGCATTTTATAAGCAACGCCAGCCAATAGCACACAAGCCCGGAGCGCCAGCGACGGGACAATTCTTGCTCTGGGCTTGTGGGCGCTGGTGGGCTGTGGGAAAATACAGGGAGAGGGGGAATGGATTGCATTGCATTGCACTCCCACACCACTTCCCCACTCCCATTGCGTCCGTTGTGCGCCCTTCCCCAACGGTCCCGTCGCTCGCGCTCCGGGCTTGTCTGGCCGGCGGAATCCGTTCGGCTTCATCGGACCGCCTTCCTTGTCGCGCCGGCCGACGCTGCTACAATAAGGAGGCGGATTCCGGGCCCAGGTCTAGCTTGGTGCTCTGCACCGTGGGCGGCGTAGCGCCGCCCGAGCGTTTGGCTCTCCATGCGTCAGAAGGAAGGCTGTTTCAGACCCGCTGATCGGAAGTCTTCCCAGGATCCGGCTGGCGGTCTGGAGCAACCTCGCTCGTCGTGGTTCCGCCAGCCGGATCCTGGGAAGACTTCCGGCGGGTCCGAGAGCCTTCCTCCTCCCAGGTCACGCAGTAGACAGCCCGGAACGCAGAGGGCCGCCCGGAATCGTCCGGGCGGCCCTCGTCTTGAACCCTTGACGCGGTTCGTCAGCACAACCAGCAGTACATCCCCCCGACGACAACCGCGAGCAGCACCATCGCCGCCCCGCAGCCTGGACCGCTGGCCTTGCTCAAGGTCGCGTAGGGGTTGCCCTCGCGGTACTGATCCTTACTCGTCTCGCTGACGTGGCGCTTGAAGCGGATGCGATGCTGATCGAAGATCTCCACGAGGATCCAGCCGTACTCGCCCTGCTCCTGCTGGACGGCCTCGACCTGCTGGGCGGTCTTGAAGGTGCCGCGGACGATCTTGAACTGCCATTGGCCGCTGGTCTCGTCGGCGCCGTAGCCAGTCATACTTTCCTCCTCTTCGCGGCGGCGGGCCTTCTCGCGTTCGGCCGCGGAGTGCTGTTGGGCGGCCAGCGCCGCGTGGATCACCGGGAACATGGCGATCTCCTCTATCCTAGTGCGTGGACCGTGGACCGTGGACGCCAGGTTGTGACACGGTCTCCTGACCGTGTCACTCTGCTGACCGCAGGTCTCCTCTAAGCTCCCTACGTTCGGGAGACCTGCGGTCAAGCCCCGTGGCACGGTCAGGAGACCGTGCCACAACCCGTGGTTAGTGAAGAAACAACCTTTTCCTATCTTCACTAACCACTAACCATTCACCACTGATTCTTGGGGTTTCCCCGCTTCCGCCGCCCTCTTATAATCGCGCCTGCCCAGCGCGGTTTCCATGCGAAAGGCGAGGACCACTTCATGCGACGGATTGCCATTATCAACCAGAAGGGCGGCGTAGGCAAGACAACCACGGCCGTCAATGTGGCTGCCGCCCTGGCACGCTGCGGCCAGCGCGTTTGCATCATCGACCTCGATCCGCAGGCCCACGCCACCACGCACCTGGGCATCGAGCCCGACGGCAAATCGCTGTCGATGTACGACGTCCTCATCGAGTCGCGGCCGCTCGCCGAGGTGCGCCGCAAACTCGACGAACGCTTGTGGCTCGTGCCGTCGGACATCAACCTCGCCGCCGCCGAGGTTGAGTTGGCCGGCGTCGTCGGGCGTGAGGTGATCCTGCGCGAACTGCTGCACGACGACGGCGCTTTCGATTTTGTGTTCATGGACTGCGGCCCGTCGCTCGGCGTGCTGACACTCAACGCCCTCGCGGCGGCAAGCGAGGTGTTCATCCCGCTGCAACCGCACTTCCTCGCCCTGCACGGCATGGGCAAGCTGTTCGAGACGACCGCCCTGGTCGCGAAGCGCATCAATCCGGGGCTTAAGGTGAGCGGCATCGTCCTGTGCCTGTACGAGTCCAACACACGGCTGGCCCAGGAGGTGGTGCGCGACTTGCAAGGCTACCTCGACAGGAGCCGCAGCGGGACGGCCCCGTGGGCGAAGGCGCGCGTCTTCAACACACGTATCCGCCGGAACATCAAGCTGGCGGAGTGTCCGAGTTTCGGGCAGTCCGTTTTCCAGTACGCCCCGACCTGTCACGGCGCCGACGACTACATGGCGCTGGCGAAGGAGATCCTTGGCGAGACGCCGGTTGTGGTGTCGGCGCGTGTCGAGGTGGACGAGCGTGGCCAGGTTCGCGTGCTCTCCGCCGAGGGCCAGGGGCAGCAGACGCCTGTGCCGGCGGAGCCTGTGCGCTGAGGGGAGGAGTGTCATGGGCAAAATCGCGATCGCCAGCCCCCAAGAAGTCGTTCCCATCGATCGCGCCTTCATGCGCACGCTGGTCCGCACCGTGCTGGAGGGAGAAGACATCGCCGACGCCGAGATCAGTCTCGCCTTTGTCGATAACAATACTATTCACACCCTCAATAAGCGATATCTGCAGCACGACGAGCCGACCGACGTCCTCAGTTTTCCGCTGAGCGAGCCGAACGCCCGCCGCCTGGCGGGCGAGCTGGTGATCGGTGCGGAGGTGGCGATGGAGCAGGCCCAGGAGCGCGGGCACGACGTCCAGGCCGAGTTGGCGCTGTACGTCATCCACGGCTTGCTCCACCTGTGCGGCCTCGATGACAAGACACCGGAGCGAGCGGCCGAGATGCGCCAGCGGGAACGCCATTACCTCGCCGAACTGGCTCTGCCGGACATCGCCGAACGGGAGTAAGTGCCGCCCCCAATTTGGGGCTCTTTTTACCCGGGAGGCCCGGTTGTGACACGGTCTCCTGACCGTGTCACTCTGCTGACCGCAGGTCTCCCTGGGGTGCGGGCGGCCAGAGAGGAGACCTTCGGTCAAACCCCGTGGCACGGTCAGGAGACCGTGCCACAACCTGTCTGAGCCCTCGCGGTGCAACCCCGCATCAGGGACGATGCCGACCCTGGCAGCGTGGCGCGACGCGCCACATTTTTCAGTTTCCTTGTCCAGCCCACTCGGGTACGTTCGCATGGAAGGAGAGAAGCAAACGACGGACCCACTGACGAACAACAGGACAGCTCGATGGCAAACCCAACCACACAACCGGCCAGCATGCTCCGCAGAGACGTTCGTTGGGGCATCTGGATCGCGGTCGCCATCACGGCATACTCGGCGTTTGCTTCCTGGGTGCTCGCGCCGCTGCACGCCGCCGCCTGGTGCCAGCCCGTCCTCGATTACTTCAACGCCCTCGCCGGGGCACTGCAGTTTCTCGGCTACTGTGCCGTTCGAGCGACCCTCGCACGCCTCGGCCACACATCCGACGAGGTCGCCTGGGTTCTCATCTACGCCGTGAACGCGGCGCTTGCTTTTACAGCAGTCGTCGCGCTTCGCGTCTTCTGGCGACGGGTCATCGCTCCCCGTCCGCTTTCGCTCGCAGAAGCGCCGATCGAGGCTGCTTCCGCGGGGCAGCGGCTCTCGCGGCGGTGGTTTCTGGGCACCGGGTTGAAGGTGCTGGGTGGTGGGGCGGTTGCGGTCGTCGGGTACAGCATGTTTGTGGAACCGCGCTGGCCAAGAGTGACCCGTCAGGAGATCCGCTTACGCGACCTCCCGCCGGAACTGGATGGCCTGGTCGCGGTGCAGATCACCGACATTCATCATGGTCCCTGGTTGTCGCGCGAGCGCGTCCGCGCGATTGTCGAGACGGTCAACGATCTCCGCCCCGATCTTGTCTTTCTCACCGGCGACTACATCCATCGATCCCGGGCGTACATCGCGCCGGTCGCGGCGGAACTGGGGCAGTTGCGGCCGAGGATTGGCATCGTGGCGGTGTTGGGCAACCACGACTGGCTGCACGACGGCGGGCTGATGCGGACCGAGTTCCAGCGGGCAGGGATCCCGGTGATCGACAACGATCGGCTCATCCTGACGCCGGAAAGGCGGCTGGTGCCAAGTGCCGAGCGTGGGCTGGCCCTGTGCGGCGTGAGTGACCTGAGGGAAGATTGGCCAGACTACCAGCGAGCGCTGGGCGGACTGCCGGAGGGGATGGCGCGCGTGCTGCTCTCGCACAATCCCGACGTGGCAGAGGAGGCCGGGCTGACGCAGTCCCAGCTGCGCGTCGATCTGATCGTTAGTGGCCACACGCACGGCGGGCAGATTCGTCTGCCTTTTCTGGGAACGCCGATCGTTCATTCGCGGCTGGGCCAGAAGTACCGAGAAGGACTGGTGCAGGGGCCGGTGTGCCCTGTGTTCATCTGCCGCGGGTTGGGGGTCGTTGGCGTGCCGATCCGCCTGGGCGTGCCGCCGGAGCTGGCCGTCCTGGAGTTTCGCACCTGAACCAGAGACACAGAGAAAACCAGAAGAGAGAATGAAGAACGGAGAACAGGGAACGGAGAACCGAGAATGAGCAGAAGCAGACCTCGCTTCTCATTCTCCGTTCCCTGTTCCCCGTTCTCCGTTCTTCATTTGCCTTCTCTCTTGTGGTCTTCTCTGTGTCTCTGTGGTTCAAGTCAGGCAGCGAAAGGCACTGGACAGGCAGCGCAAAAAGGTTTAGAGTGAAGTTAGAAGAAAGAGTAGAATGTCGTAGAGTCATCCCCACATTTCTCGTCGGAGGTTTGTTTGACGACCGCAATGTTAGAAGTCGAAGCCCGCGGCGGCTTTCACGACTTGGCACTCTCACCCTCGATCCTGGCGGCGCTCGAACGAGCGGAGTACCGCCAACCCACCCCGATCCAGGCCGCACTGATCCCCGAAGCTCTCGCCGGACGCGACGTCATTGGCCAGGCCCAAACCGGCACCGGCAAGACGGCCGCCTTCCTGCTGCCCTTCCTCAACCAGTGGCGCGACAAGAACGAACCCGGTCCCCAGGCGATTGTCCTGGCGCCGACCCGCGAACTGGTGGTGCAGGTCAGCGAGGAAGCCCGCAAACTGATGCCGAGCAAGAGCTGTCGCGCCGTGCCGATCTACGGGGGGCAGCGCTTCCGCGAGCAGTTGACGGCCATGAAGAACGGCGGCTTTGCCATCGCTGTCGGCACCCCGGGCCGTGTCCTCGATCATCTGTCGCGCGGCACTCTGTCGCTGGCGGGCGTTCGTTACCTCGTCCTCGACGAGGCCGACCGGATGCTGGACATCGGTTTCCGCCCGGACATCGAGCGGATCCTGCGCCGCTGTCCGCAAGTGCGCCAGACGTTGTTGCTGTCCGCGACACTACCGCCGCCGGTGCTGCGGCTGGCCCAGCGCTACATGCGCGACCCCGTCAACATCAACCTGTCGCCGGCCACCATCACCGTCGAGAACATCCGCCAGCTGTACATCAGCGTTGATCCGGAGCGGAAGTTCGAGCTGCTCCTCCGGGTCTTGCAGCGTGAGAAGCCGCGACAGTGCATTATCTTCTGCGAGCGCAAGCGCTACGCGGATGAGTTGTATCGCGACCTGCGCCAACACACGCGCAGGGCGGCGGCAATGCACGGCGACCTGCAACAACCCGTGCGCGAGCGGATCATGCAGAGTTTCCGCGACGGGAAGATCACGTTCCTCGTGGCGACGGACGTCGTCGGTCGCGGTATCGACGTGACCAACATCTCGCACATCATCAACTACGACCTGCCGCACGACATCGAGAACTACGTCCACCGCATCGGCCGTACGGGCCGCATGGGCGCGGATGGCGTGGCCATCGCTTTCGTGACGCCCGAGCAGGGGGAACAGTTGACCGAGATCGAGATGTTCATCAACAAGCAGATCACCGAGGATCGCATCGAAGGGTTCGCGGCCCGCGCGCGGCCCGCGAAGGAAACGAAGGTCGAGGGCGAAACGCCCAAGCCGGCGGCCCCCGTCTTCGGCCGGCGCGTCAAGCGCTACAGCAACCGCCTGTAACCAACCTGCCTGGAAATGAGAAAGCCCACGGGCAACGACCCGTGGGCTTGCATTTGAGCATCACTTCGCCTGTGGCTCTTGCAGAATCATGATCATGACCACCGTGGGCCGGGCCTGGATGGTGGTTGCCTCGTCGATTTCGTCGATCTTTTTACCCTTTTTATCGTTGCCCTTGATCGGCGCCGCCGGCCGGGCGAGGTAGACGTGGACAATCTGTCCTGTCCGCACCGCGTCCCACTCGATGGTAAAACCCGGCAGACCTTCCGTGCCGCGCAGGGCCTTCAACTCCTCGGCGGTGTACTTTTTGACGTTGCCCTTCTCGTCGTAGTCGAGCGGCGGCGTGTAGGAACGCACCTTGATGTTCTCGGCGGCCCGAAGTTTATGGTCGTCGGTGACGTCCTTGTACTTGTACATCTCGCGCTGCGCCTGGGCCATCTGACCCTGGATCTCCTGCACCTTCTGGACCGCCTGCTGGCGTTGCTGCAGGTTCCTGGCGGCGGCATACGCTTGTTGCTGTTGCACCAACTGACGCTGCAGATCCTGCAAGCGGTTGACGCTGCCCTGGTTGAGTTCGGGAACCTTTCTGACGACCTGAACGGTAAAGTCCTTCTGGCCCTCAGGAGCCAGCTGGGTCAGTTTGCCGGTGAAATGCACGCCGTAGACCAGTTTCTCCTTCGGCGGCTCGTCCTTGTCCTTTTTGTCGTCTTTCTTGGCGGGTTCGGTCTTGTCGGTTTTGCCGTCGCCGACCGCCGGCTTGTCGTCCTTTTTCTCCTGCGCCGCGAACGACGGGACAATCAGGGCCAGTCCGAGAACGAGAAGGCCCGCACAGCGGAAAAATTGTTGCATGGTCGCCACTCCGCGCGGAGGTCCATGAGAGATCGCCACAACCCTTTGATGTTAATGTACCTGCCAGTGTTCCGCGGAACAAGGAAAAAAGTCGCGCCAACTAGTGAACGGGTGAACCGTGGAAGTTCGAGAGCGCTTCGCCCAGAGGTGGCGCGGTTCAGCGTCGCGAACTGCACCACCCGAACGCAACCTGCTCTCCCTCGCGCTCGACGAGCGGCGGGGTTTATCCCCGCCGTCCGGACGGCGGAGATAAACCCCGCCGCTCGTTCACTTTGCGGTTGGTGCGCAGTTGGTTAGTACCGATACTCGACGCCGAAGAGTAAGCCTTGCGCCCAGAAGTCGGCGCCGTGGAAGGCGAAGTTGGGGAGCGGTGGGCCGAAGAAGAAATCGCCGCGCGTCGACAGCGGCATCTGCGACAGGTTGACGTTCCGGTTCATCTGATCGCCCGGCCGCGCCACCTCGCTCAGGTAGAGGAAGTTGTAGCCAACGAACACGCGGGCACGGCCGAAGAGCTCCACACCGAGGCGCAGGCTCAGTTCCGGGGCCACGGCAAAGGCGCCGCGCGCAAACCGGCCGCTGTTCGTCGCCAGGGCAAAGGTGCCGCCCGGTTGCACCGTCTCCCCGGTGCCGGGGTCCGACCGCCGACTGAGGCCGCTGATCCGCACCACCTCGACCGTCTCGCCGAGGGCGAGTTTGCCGGCCACGTCCAGGAACAATGGCCCCCTGGAGAAGTGGCCGCGCAGCCCGACCTGGCCGCCGTAGAAACGATTGTGGCCGTCGAATTGATCCGCCGCCCCGAGCACCAGGACGCCGCCACCCACCTGCGGCCTGTTCGAGACATACGCGATCTGCAAACCCTCATCGAGTTCGAGGTAGCGGAAGCCGGCGAGGGCGTCGAGTTGGTAGCCCGGTCCGGAGAGGAGGTTGAACAGGCCATTCACCTCCGCGCCCTGCATGCGGGTCGAGGCGGAGACGTCCGCAACGCCCGAGGCAAACCGCGGAGAGGCGACTCCCTGGGCCTGTTCCGTCAGGGTGAACGGGTCGAAGAAGGGGAGCCCGATTGCCGCAGAGTCCGGGAGGCCGGTGGCTCCGGCGCTAAGCGTGGTCGTCCGCGTGGCGAGGCAGAAATACGAGCCTTCCACGCCAATCACCTGGTCGGGGTCGAGGGCGACGCCGAACGTGAAGCGAGCCCCGGAACGATCCTGGTTGCCGATGTGGTCGCCGACAAGGACGATGGTGTCGGGACTGTCGAGTCTCGGCGACGGCCTGAGACTGCTGGTGATCAGAGGAGGAATGCGGCTATCCTTGATCCACCACAGGAGGTATTCGACCCTCCCCCAGCTGCGCCCGAGTGGCCCGCCGCCCTCGGGCACGGAGAAGAGCGAGTTGTCCGGCGGCGAAAACTGGGGCGGCGCGAAGGGGGGATTGTCAACCGGCCGGGAGAGCTGTCGCGGTGCCGATCCGAACCCACTGTCGGGAGCGGGTAGCGGCATCGGTGGCGGCCCCGGATTGCTTTCCACAACCGGGGGCGCCAGCGTGGCAGGTGCCAGCTTCGCCTGGGACCAGACCTGGCCACCCAGCAACAGTAGGATCACCGTCGAGAGAATGGCTGTCCTCATGGCGTCTCCTGTTCCCCAAGGGGCGCAGTGGGGTGGGGGACTATCGCGAAGGAGGAGTTCGTTGTCCAGAGCAAAAATCCTCGCGCGGCGACCCGGAGCGCGGGCGTCCCGCCCGCATCGGGGACAGCCCAAAGCGGGCGGGACGCCCGCGCTCCCAATCCGCGCGCGGCGACCGTCTCTGGCGGTCTGCGCCGCCCGCCGCTATGCTGCATGAGGGGGCGGATTGCGCTTGACATGCTGACCGAGGAATCGACGTGGACGAACGCTCGCCGACGCAGGACCGAGGAGTTTCCGTGCAGGGCATCCTGGGCTACCTCAATTTCTCCGCGGGCAAACCCGACGCCCGCTGTCAGAAGCAGATCGACGACGCCTTCGCCGCGCTCGACCGAGGCACTCCGCAGCCGTGGCTCGCGCTGCGCGACCGGCTCCGCAGCGAACTGGCGGCCCTCAAGGCCGCCGGCACCAGCGCCTTCCAGGACACGACCCAGGCGGAGGCTGTCGTCCGCTTGATGTTCGATCGGCTGTTGCCCGCGTACCGGCAGCACCACGCCGACCTGCTCGCTCACCAGGGCGAGCACGATCTCTTCCAGTCGGGCTTCCTGGCGCGAGCCTTGGAAGCCATCCTGGCCCAAGGCGGTCCTTGGGATCAGGACGACCGCATCGTCGCTGGGGCCCTGCAACAGCTCAACGATT
>DASPXY010000539.1:0-3260 GCA_035637055.1 Gemmataceae bacterium
ATCAGGGCGCGGCCGCTCGCAGCAGCGCCGGCGGCACGAGGACCGTGAAACTACTCCCTCGTCCCCAGATGCTGTCCACCTCGATGCGCAGCCCCAACTCCTCGACCAGCCGATCCACCACCGCCAGCCCCAGGCCGCTGCCGCCCGAATCGCCTTCTTTGCCCGCCTTGCCCCGCTCGTAGGGCTGGAAGATCGACTCCTGTTCCGCCTCCGTGATCCCCACGCCGGTGTCGCTGACCCGGATCTCCAGCAGGCGTTCGCCTTGCTCCTCGCGCCAGGCGGTGCGCAGGGTAACGCTGCCGCGCTCGGTATAGCGCACGGCGTTGACGAGCAGGTTGCTGAGCAAGCGGCCCAGCCGGATCGGTTCGCTCTGGATCTCCCACTGCCGTGTCGCTGTCAGATCGGTGGTCAGCCCGAGGCCCTTGGCCTGCGCTGCGACCGCCTGTTCTTCGGCCAGGGTTTGCAAGAATGGTGTGAGGGCGAACCACGTGGTCGTCGTTGGGCGCGAGCGCAAGGTTGGCCCGCGGCAACTGTCGAGCAGTTCCATGGCGATCTGCACGGACCGCTCCGCGGCGCGCCGGAGCACGGTCAGCGACTCCTTCAGGGGAGCGCTGTCTGCGGCGAGTTGCTCGACGAGGGCGCACTGCAGGCGCAGGGCCTGCAAAGGCGTCCGCAAGTCGTGTGCGAGTTCCGCCAGCCGGTCGGAGTTCGGTTGGGGTGGGCCGCACGTGACCGTACCGAGTACGCCCTTCAGCCGACGGGTGGGGCTCCAGAGCGGGCTGGTATTCCAGGCGACGTGCCAGATGCCCCCGCCGGGGCGCGTCAGGATGAACTGGGCGCTGGCGGGCCGGCCTTCCCGGCAGGTCACGTAGAGGGGCAGGTCCGCGGCCGTGGCTGGCTCGCCATCGAGGATCTGCAAAGTCCCTTTTGCGAACTCTTCCGCCAGAAACGGCACGCCTTCCTTGTGGAGTTGCTCGGCGGTCTTGTTGAGGAAACGCAGAGAACGGCGGGACACATCAACGTACACATGGCCGACACGCAGGGTTGTCTCGACTTCTCGAAGGGGTCGCATGGCTTCTCCAACTTGGGGACGAACCGGAGCGACTTTGGACCGGGCCGCGCGAGGGCTGGAGTCTCGCGCGAGGGGTTTTTGCAACAGTCCCAGGCGACGCCTGATCGTGGGGAGACGGGATAGGGCTATTATGTGCGCCTGTGGGGCAGAACGCAACGGGATTTCCGTCGCGGGTGCGCCTTACTCTTCGGGAGCGCTTTCCTGCGTCGGAAGCAGGACGCAGGCGGGAGGGGCGTAGGGAGCCAGCAGCGGCGCCAGCCAGCCGAGGGCGTCCGGCAACAGTCGCCGTCCGGTTCGCCAGCTGTGCCGGCCGTTCGGCTCGTAGCCTACCATTACTGGGAGGCCGCGCTCGCGTGCCCGATACAGGAAGCTCTCCACCTGGGCGTCCATGTTAAACTCATCGCGGCCGCCGTAGCCGACATACATGCACAACTCCCCCGGTCGCAGACTATAAAGATCGATCATCTCGATGGGGTTCTCGCGGCTGAGCTGCTCGACGGCCTCCGGACCGCGACCGAAGAGTGGGTAGATCAGTTTGCGCAGGCGGACCGCGACGACGCCGTAGAAACGGCCAACCACCTCGCGGCCGCGGTTGACGTCCTCGCGCCAGCCCCAACAGTTCGGGTCGAAGTTGGCCATGTAGCGGCCGTGGCAGTCCATCCAGCGGAAGTTCAGCGGCGCCGACAACGCGAAGACAACGCCAATCGTCTCACGATACTTGATGGCAATGCGAAACGCCGCACCGCCGCCCCCCGAATAGCCCGCCACCACATGCGCTTCACGCTCGGGCCGGATGGGGTAGTGTTGCAGCAGGAACGCCCAGACGTCCTGGGTCACATAATCCTCGAACCGTCCGAGGTCGCTGTTGAGGAAGAGCGGGTTGGTGCCGAAGAGCGTGGGCCGCCCGTTCAGGCTGCCATCAGGGGCGGCGACGATCATCGGCGGCAGCCGGCCGGAGGCGATGGCATCATCGAGATCGACGACCGCCTGCTTGACGAATGTCCGCTCGTCCGAGTTGATGCCGTGCAGCCAGAGCAGGACGGGGTAGCGCTTCGAGGGGTCATAGCCGGGTGGCAGATAGACGTACATGTCGCGGCGCTGGCCGAGCGCCGCCGACCAGATGCGGCGATCGACGCCATGATGGTTGGTGTAGGCGTCGAGGTGGCCCGCGATGCGGCGGTTGAGACGCTGCGCTGGATCGAACGCACGCACGGAGGAGGTTGCCGGCAACAGCGCAAGCAAGGCGAGGGCGACAGGCCAGAGGAGTCGTCTCATGAAGGTGGTGCCTTTCGGGGTCGAGTGCCCAGGTTGGAGTTGCTGCGGCGGAGAGCAGAGCGTCCACCGCTCCTTTCGTCGGCGCGCGCCCAAACAGAGGATGAGAACCCATTCCGGAAAACCCAGGGGGAATCGGAGCACGAGGAGGCCGCTGACGATTGTGCCGACGCTGATGCGCTTGCGGCACCGCTCCTTCCCCATGTCTTGATCCCCCAGGCGAATGATCTTATCATGGAGGAGGCCTGGAGATCTGGAGATTCTGGAGCGGAGGAGTTGGGGAGGCCGTACGCAGGAGGCGCGAGCCGTTATGCCCACCGATCTTGAGTCCATTCGCCATCAACTCGCAGTCTTGGCTCGGCGGAAGAAGGCTCGCGTGATTGACAAACCCAGCAAGTGGCGACCCCACGAAGTCATTTGCCCAGCGACAGGCGAGCCATTCACCGAGGCGGGTGCATGGGAATACATCGCCGATTTGCTTGACGGAGGACACCCCCTTGAAGAGGTTCCGCAGGAGCAACCGCCGGGTAAGATGGCGTATGTCATGCAAGTGTTGATTTCGACCGAGACACTGTACATCAAGGTGCGGCTCGGTGCGGGCTGTATCCTCGGGCGCAGTTTCCATTACAGTGAGGAGAAGGTGGCAACATGAAGACGGAAGGGATGGAGAACCCGACTCGAACCGAAGAGACGGTCGCCCTTCGTTGTCCGGTGTGCGGCGCCGAGGACGTTCAGTCCAGCGCTCTGGAAGACATCTTCACCTACGGGGTCGCCGAAAACGCAGTCCAACTCACCGCCACGGTTCCCCTTCGGACCTGTGCGAAATGTGGTTACCAATACACGGACCACGAGGCAGAGGATTTGCGGCACGAAGCCGTCTGCCGCCATCTCGGCGTCTTGACCCCGCGCGAGATCA
>DASPXY010000540.1:0-8223 GCA_035637055.1 Gemmataceae bacterium
TGGCGGCACTCCACGCCTTCGCGCAGCCGAAGACCGTGGCTCGTCCCGCGCCTTCCCAGCAGCCGCTCTCGCAGACCTACGATCCCTTCGTACACGGCAGCGCGACCGAGCAGCGCGCCGCCCATCGCCGCACCGGCAACCCGGTCGAGGTTCTCATCCGGCGGCCCGGGTCGGAGGGATCGCAGTTGCGCGGCTACGTCCTGGATCGCTCCACCGGCGGTTTGTGTTTGCGCGTTGAGGTGGTCCTGGAGGCGGGAGCGCTGTTGCACGTCCGTCCCGTGAACGCGCCGCCGATCACGCCCTGGATCGAGATCGAGGTGAAAAATACCTACCAGACGGACGAGGGGTGGCAACTCGGCTGTCAGTTTGTGCGGACGCCGCCGTGGGCGATGCTGCTGATGTTCGGCTGAAAACCGTTCCGGGCGAGCGGGGGGCGTCAGCCCCCTGATGCTCCGGAGCATCAGGGGGCTGACGCCCCCCGCTCGCCGGTCCGGTTCCGAAATGGCAACTTACCGCTGCTTCACGTCGTAGCACAACAGCACGTCGTTGCCGCGAATGTACAAACAGCCGTTGGCAACGACGGGGTGCGGCCAACTCGGTGTGCCCACAAAGCGAGGCAACGCGAAAGCACTTTTCATGTTGTAGCCCTTCGGGGTCGCTTCCACCAACGCCATCACGCCGTTTTCGTAGCGGAAATAGAGCATACCATCCGCATAGACCACAGCGGCGGAGCCGTCGCCGGGGCCGCGCTGCGGCGGCCAGGCGAACCGCCCGGATTCCATCTGCAGGCAGAACGGCAGGCCGAGATTGTGGCCGTGGCCGCCATAGATGTAATCGCCCACCCGCACCATGCCGCCGTGATGGTTCTGCAGCACGTTGCCACGGAGGAAATAGCGCTCCCGGGCCTGGACGCCCGTGCTCGTCGGCACCAGCTGCAGCAGGGCGGCGCCGGCGTTGTACCCAGTCGAGCAGAACACCAGATCGTTGTGGACGATTGGCGTCGGGATGTTCGCCGTGCCATTGGCGATCTTCGTGTAGCGCCAGAGGAGCCGGCCGTTGTTGGCATCGACACCGACGATACCGCTGCCCAGCAAGGTGATGTACTGGCGAACCCCGCCGACCTCGGTCACGACGACCGAGGAGTAACCGGCGCCGCCCGCATTGCTGACGGGCGCCTTCCACAGCACCTCGCCCGTGAGCTTGTTCAGAGCCACCAGCGCCGCCTTGTCGCCGCCGGGAGTGCAGATCAACTTGTCGCCATCGACCAGCGGCGATTCGCTGTAGTCCCAGGTGGACATCATGCGCCCGCCCAGCTCCTTTTTGTAGCTCTTACGCCAGCGCACCGCGCCGCTGCCGGTGTCCAGGCACGCCAGCTCACCCTGCCGGCTGAGAGCGTAAACACGCTCTCCATCCACCGTCGGCGTGCAGCGCGGCCCGTCGCCCTGGGCAGAGGCGATCCGCGTCGCCCACAATTCCTTGCCGTTGCTCGCGTCCAGCGCGAGGACGATACAGTCCTTTTTACGATCGCTGATCGTGTAAATCTTGCCCTTGGCAACCGCGATGCTGGAGTAACCGCGGCCGACGTTCTTCGCGGTCCAGAGCAGTTGCGGCCCGCTGGCCGGCCAGTGCTTGAGCAGGCCGGTTTCCGTCGAGATGCCGTCACGGTGGGGGCCGCGCCACTGCGGCCAGTCCTCCGCTCGTGAGGTCGGGCCGTCATGGGCGGCCAGGACAGCTGCGGCAAGCGCCAGGGAAACGTACCAAGGACAACGCTGGTGCATGGAGGAGTTCCTCGCTTCTGGTGGGACCGGCCGCCGCAGGCGGCCCGGTCGATCAGGTGGGATGCGGAAGGGCAAATGGCCTGGTTGTTGTCCGTAGTCGCGCCTGAAGGCGCGACTACGAACCCGGCGCGGCGGTCAGTCGCTCGTAGTCAACGGGCTTGTTTTTATCGAGGCGCGGCAACTGGAGCGGCACGTTCTCCGGGTACTTCTGAGCGGCCCCGGTGTTGAACACGACAACCTGCTCGTCCGGCCGGACGCGCCCGTCCGCCAGCAGTTGCTCCAGGCCATCGAAACACACCGCCGTTTCCGGACAGATGCCGACGCCCTCGCGTGCGGCCACACGCTTCATCCACTCGGTGATTCGGCCCTCGCGCCCGGTGAGAGCGCAACCACCGCTGGCGCGGATCGCGTCGAGCATCATGAAATCGCCGACGGCGGCCGGCACGCGCAGGCCGCTCGCCGCCGTGTGAGCGTTCGGGAACGGCTCGGCGAAACGCTCGCCGCGCTCGAACGCGCGCACGATCGGAGCGCAGCCGTCACTCTGGCAGCTGACCAGGCGCGGCAGTCGCACTTCCCCCCTCACCCCCGACCCCTCTCCCCCTCCAGGGGCGAGGGGAGCAGGCTGGAGCCAGCCCAGCTCGCGCAGTTCCATGAACGCCTTCCACATGCCGATCAGCCCGGTGCCGCCGCCGGTCGGATACAGGATCACGTTGGGCAACCGCCAGCCGAGTTGCTCGGCCAGTTCCAGGCCCATCGTCTTCTTGCCTTCGAGGCGATACGGCTCCTTGAGCGTCGAGACGTCGAACCAGCCCAGCCGCGGTGTGCCTTCGCGGACCAGCCGGCCGCAGTCGGTGATCAGGCCGTTGACCAGAAAGACGTGAGCGCCGCACAGGTACGCCTCCATCTGGTTGATGTGCGGCGTGTCCTCCGGCATGAAGACGAACACCTCCATGCCGGCGCGGGCGCCGTAAGCGGCCAGGGCGCCGCCGGCGTTGCCCGCGGTCGGAATCGCCAGGCGGCTCAGGCCGAGATGGCGAGCCATGCTGACGGCGGCAGTCATGCCGCGACTTTTGAAACTGCCCGTTGGCAACTGCGACTCGTCCTTGATGAGCAGACGCTCCACGCCCAGTTCGCGCCCGAGCCGCGGACACGGCAGCAGCGGCGTCATGCCCTCGCCGAGAGTGACCGGCTCGACATCTGCGGGCAGGGGGAGCAGTTCGCGGTAGCGCCACAGCGAGGGGGGGCGGGCGACGAAATCCGCAGGGCGCACGGCGGCGCGGACGGCGGCCAGATCATAGCGGACCCACAGCGGCCGGCCCTGATGAACCGTGTGGACGCGGCCGGCCTCGAAGCGCGTGCCGTCCAGGGCGCTTTCCAGGTGGGTGACAAACATCAATTTACCCTCTCCTTACTCCACTAATTCGCCCGCCTACTCTGGTTCGTAGTCCCGCCTTCAGGCGGAACACGCGATGCCGCCTGAAGGCGGGACTACGAACCACTGCCCCTGTCCGGGCGCGGCGTGTTCGCCTGCGCGGCGCAGGCTTCCAGCAATTTCAGGATCGCCGCCTTGAGTTCGACGTCGGCGAACACGGCCCGCAAGCAGCGAAACGCCCTTGTGAGATCGGGGTCGTCAAGAATCTCGCGGCCGAGCTGCTCCGCAGTGCTGCGCTGGCCCGTTGCGGGCGCCTCGTTCTCCTCGCTCGACCCGAACGTCCTGCGCATCGCCTCGCCCTGGACGCGGATACGCTGACTGCGGCGTTTTGTCCTCTCCTCGTTCACCAGGGCCTGCAGGGCATCGAAGTCCAGCACCAGCCACCGCGCCAGGTCGTTCAGCTTCTCGTCTTTGAGGAACAACTCGTCCTTCTCGACCTTGGTGATGGCGCTGGGCGTCAGGCCGAGCCTTGTGGCCAGCTGCGTCTGCGTCCATCCGAGGCGTTCGCGCGCCTCGCGGATCAGGTTTCCGGCGGTCATCGAAGGCACCTCGCGGCGTCTGGTCGCCTGTTCATTGTCCTCCTTGCTGGCCTCTGTGTCCAGTCGCGGCGTGATGCTCTGAAGGGCCCTCGTGCGAAGGCAAGGGCTGAGGGAACTGGCGGAGTCATGCTGGTGGGCCGTTCAAGATTTCAGCACCTCATCCAGAATCGCCAGAGGGAGCCCCGCAACGACACGGAAACCGGAGTCGTTGGTGACAAAGAGCACGCAGCCCGCCTGTTGAGCCGTGGCAGCATGCAGCGCGTCGGGGGTTTTCAGTTTTGTCGTCGCACGCAAGCGGGCCGCTTCCCGAAGGATAGCGTGCGTGATGGGGAAAAGGCGCGTTTGGGGCTGTTGAAAAAGCTGCTCGTAGGTCTTGGCAAGTGCCGTGTCCCCGGATTTCAGAGGGCCAATCAAGGTTTCCATGAGCACCAGGTCACTGCTGACAATTTCGATGGTTTTGACCTTTGCCGCTTGCCAAAGAGGTTGCAGGAGCGGCCAGTACACGGGATGCTTCTCCACACTGTAAATCACGGCGTTCGCATCGACGTACACCAGGCCGGCAGAAGGGATGATTAGCGATCCCACGAGTCTTTTTCCTCCCGGAGGTGCTGTTCGTACGCTTCCCAGGTCTTGAAAGCGCGGGGACCGGGCGGCAGCGATTCCAGGAACTCCAGCGCCGAGCCGAACGGTAGTTCCGGCTTTTCCGGCAAGACGACGATGACCTCGACCTTGGCGCCCTCCGGGAACGCCGGATCGCTGATTTCAAGGCGGTGGCCAGGCAAAATGGTTGTTTCCGTGCGCAAAGCTGTTTGCATGAGGATTCCCTCCGTTGATCGTTGGACTCGGTCAGCAGGGGCCGAGCGAGTTGGCATAGCTGTCGAGGGAGAAAATGAACTGACAGCGGTCTCCCCCAATTTGTTAGGCCGGATCCTCTTCGCCAAATGCCTCCGAAACGATTGCCTCCGCATGAGAGCGGATTTGACGTAACGCTTCTGGGCTGATCGTCTCACGCCACCTGCGCACTCGCTCTCTGAATGCCTCCCAGTTGGTCTTCAAGAGGAAGTTCACCGAGTCGGTCAACAGCCATGCCAGGTCAACGACAGCCGCGGCAAAGCCTTTGTTGATGGCATCATGCGGGAGAACGAAGCTGTGGTCGGTCCGACGGTTGACGTAGAAGCCTTCCTGCTTGACCCAATCGAGGTTCACCAAGCAACACTCTGGCCCAAGCCAAGGCGAGAGGGCTGATCGTTGGTGGCGGTATGACTCGACCATGAATACGAACGTCTGCTGAAAACTTTGCTCTGTATCAAAACGCTGATCAAGGGTAGCAAGTTCCCTCAGCAACAGGGGGAACATGTCTAATGCTTGCAGTTTCTGCCTGTGCTGTCGCCCCCCTCGCTTGAGCAACTCGGCACGTTCATCTTCGGGCTGAGCGAAGATCAGGCCGTCAATCAGAATGGTCTTTCCAACCTCCTCCATTGCAAGAATTGCAAGAGATAACGAAGGCGCATGTAACTGCGCCTCAAGAAGCAACTTCGCGGCCTTGACCAAGTCGGAAGCATTCCGAAGGCAAGCCTCAATGCCCCCGACGATGGCCACTTCATCAGCCTCGTACGCAACTGTCATCGCATCCTCCACCGCCGAACTACGGGTTCGACCCGCGCCCGGCGCAACCGATCTCCCGTTTTTGGGTGTTGGCCAAACCCGCCCCTCGAACAGCATTCTATCCCTTCATCAGCACCCCGAGCAACGGTCGGATTGAACAATGGGCAACGACTCCCGGCGTCACCATCGGCAGCCCGCCGCCCCTGTTCGACGGCGCGTAGTGCCACCATCCGCCCGCTCTGCGCTGCCCGCAAACCCTGATGTTACTCAGTGCGGCGCGGGGAAAGTGACAGCCGACGAGCGGCGGGGTTTATCCCCGCCGACAAGGCCGGACGGCGGGGATAAACCCCGCCGCTCGTTGGCTCTTTGGCTCCAGGGATCGGTTGACAGGCCCCTGTCGCGGGATCCAGTCGCAGGCGGCCCGGCCGCGATTCCAGCCGGTCGGCCGGAAAGACGACGCGAAATCCCGCCTCCAGAATGTTCCCTCGGGGGTGCCGTGCTGTCTCCGCGGCGACCATCTCCACGCGCCGCTGCGAGGCGACCTTCAACCAGTCGGTCACCGCATTCACGTCCTGCGCCGCCTTCCTGCAAGCCTCCAGGTACGACGCGACCGCCTTGCGGTGATATGCCGCCGTGCGCTGCGGATCCTTCAGGTTCGCCAGCAACTCCTTCGCCGCCTGATCCGCCGCGGGCGCCTGCTCCAGCGCCTTGATGAGCTGCTCACGCAACTCGCGAACGTCCTTCGCCTTCTCCGGCACGTAGCGGATCAGCGCAGCGCGGGCACGCGAGTAGACCGGCGTCGTGAAGTCCACCGCGAGCACGTCGGCGATCAGTTCCTCGTCCAGCAGAGCGCGGACGACGAGGGCGTCGAGCACACGATTGTCGATGTACGAGCGCGCGGGCACCAGGAACGCGTGCCGTGTCTCAGTTGTCGCCGCCTTCGCGCCCGGCGGAAACCGCGAGCCCACCGCCGCCAGGGCCTTCGTGTAGCGCTCGAACTCCACCGCGATGCCTTGCTTGTGCCCCGCCAACCGCGCATCGACATAAAAGTCCAGCGGCACCTCGATGGCCTCCCCCTTCGACGCTCGCTCCTTGAACGGCCTACGATCAGTGACTAAATTCATCTCCATCGTGCCAAATAGCGAGCGCAACTGCTCCTTCAGGCTGCGTCCCTTCTGCCAGGCGTCCCCGCTCAGCAAGCGGTCAATGCCGCTCTTGACCTGCCGGCTCAGGTTTGCGGCATCGCTGGCGTTCTGGAACAGCTGGGCGGCCAGGTGTTTCGGGTTGCTCTCGTCCTTGCCCTCCTCCAGCCGCCACGGCTTGATCTGCAACTTGCCTTTCACGGTCCACCAGTCATTGTGCGGCGGTTGCATCTCCTTCATGATCGGCCCGCCCAGCGTGTGGCAGCCCGAGCAGCGCAGGCGCTGGCCGAACTTCGGCACCGCCGCCGCGACGTTGATTTCGGCGACGTCGTCCAGCACGTCGCGCGAATCCCCGCGGTAGTGCCAGCGGCCGTCGATCAGTTCCCAGAAGTTGTAGAGGCGCTTGGTACGATCCCAGGCGATCAGCTCGACAAAACCCGGCCGTACCGCCAGCGCCTCGCCCTCGCGGCCGATGAAGAAGCCGAGGAATAATTCATCCTCCGCGGCGTCCTTGCCGCCGAAGCCACGGCCGGAATAGGTCTCGAAGCACATGAACATGACGCCGCGTGGTGTCGGGTGTTCGTGACCGCCGTTGGCGACTATGTGCGTCTTCAATGTGCCATGCTTCAGCAACTCCTGCCGCAGTGTGAAGACGTCGGTCGGGACGTTCGCGCCGGCGAGCAGAACGCGGCGGATCACATCATCGGCCTTGTCGCCGGCGCCGAGGTCGAGGGGCTTCTGCGCGGCCGCGCTGGCGCTGCCAGCGCCAAGGCAGAACGCCAGGACGATCAGGGGAACAAGTCGGAGAGTGGGGCAACGGAACACGGGATACCTCCACGAACAAGAATGGGCCGCCGGCCAGAGGCGATGTGAAAACCCCTCCCCCGACCCCTCCCCGCAACGGAGAGGGGAGGAAGAAATACCGCTGCTCTGCTCCCCTCTCCGTTGCGGGGAGGGGTCGGGGGAGGGGTTTTCACTCCGCTTCTCAACCATCGCCGGTAAAGCCCCTCACCAGGGAGAGCGTGCATCGAGGGGCCGACACGTCAAGAACGTCCCTGTCCGCAATCGGGACTTGCGGGTATCCTTCATAGTACCCACACACGGCCGACCCGCGATCCCCTCTGGGAAAGGATGCGGCCGGCCGCCCCGTCGGGAGACCCGCACATGACCGTCGAACTCGCCGCCCCCCAACCGCTGTCCGCCACGTGGACCCGCCGTCATTTGCTCGACCTGGAAGAGTTGAGCCGTCCGGAGATCGAAATTATCCTCGATACCACCGAGCGCTTCACCGACCCCACGCACAAGCGACGCAAGAAGTATACCGACCTGCGCGGCCGCGTCGTGGTCAACCTGTTCTTCGAGCCCTCGACGCGGACGCGGACCAGTTTCGGCCTGGCGGCGCGCCGGCTGAGTGCCGACACGCTCGACTTCACGCCCGGCGGCTCCAGCCTGAGCAAGGGCGAGACGTTCATCGACACCGCCAAGAACATCGAGGCAATGGGCGTCGATGTGGTGGTGGTGCGTCACTCCTCGCCGGGGGCGCCGCATCTGCTGGCACGGCATCTGCAGTGCAGCGTCGTCAACGCCGGCGACGGCGCCCACGAGCACCCGACGCAGGGCCTGCTCGATATGTTCACGATCCGCCAGGCCAAGGGCCGGCTCGACGGCCTGACGGTCGGTCTCGTTGGCGACATCGCCCATAGCCGGGTGGCGCGCAGCAATATCCA
>DASPXY010000541.1:0-5703 GCA_035637055.1 Gemmataceae bacterium
TTGCTTTGCGTGAATTCCAGGCTGAACCAGGCGTCCTTGCCCTTGAAGCGCCAGCTCCAGTTCATGGCTTCTTTCCAGATCTCCGTCTTGCTCTTTTCCGAGGTCCCGTTGCCCTTCCAGCCGCCGATGTAGTCGTTCAGCGCTTGCAGGGCCTCCTTGGCAGAGGATGGTTCTCCGCACCAGGCCGTCAACTCGGGGTAGAAGATCCCAAACACGGCGATGAAGGCGCCGGCGGCAAAGACGCGGTTCATGAAAGCGTTCCTCGGTGAGTCAGAAGTCAGGAATCAGAGGCCAGTTGCCCGTTGTCAGAGCCCGAGCGCCAGCGAGGGGAGTAGCAGACGCCCATGCAGCTCTCTCTTACCCCGCGCTGGCGCTCGGCCTCTGACCTCTGTGTTTCAACCTCTGATTTCTGACGCGGGCGGAGTCAGGGGAGTTCCAGCATATACAGTGTGGTGTTCGCGTTCGCGGTGAGCAAGTGCCGTCCGTCGGGAGTAAAGACCAGCTGCACCACCGCCCCGCCGCGCTCCAGGAGCGGCAGGCGAATCGAGTATTGCCGGACTTCCTTGCCCGATCCCGTTGCCCAGACCTTGACGAGGTTGTCCTGACCGGCAGTCGCGACGTGCTTGCCGTCCGGGCTGATCGCACAGGCAACGATCCGCTGTGTGTGGCCTTTCAAAGTGTGCAGGGTCTCCTTCTTGCCCACGCTGCAAATTTTCACCTCCGCATTGTCGCCGCCGGCGACGAGGATCGCCTTGTCCGCACTGAAGGCCAGGGCGCTGATGCCGCCCTTGTCGAACACGAACCAGTCTCCGCCCGCCTGGATCTGTTTCGTCTCCATGTCGTAAATGCGTACGCTGCCGTCGCGTGCCCCGACCGCCGCCTGCTTGCCGTCCGGCGTGAAGGCGACCGCCTGCGCGTCGCGGCCCGAGTCGCTGAACGTCACGAGCTGCTTGCCGCTCGCCAGGTCGAAGGCGCTCAGGATGGAGCGGCGTTCGTTCTCGGGAACCCAGCTGAGGAGGCGTTTATTGTCGGGCGTTACCTGCACCACCCGCGCGGGCTTGATCAGGTGGCTCAGGTTTTCGGTGTGACCGTCAAGACGCGGGAACTCGCGGCCCGCCTTGACGTCCCACAGGCGAATCTCGTGATCGGAGCCGCTGCTCACCAGGGTTTTCCCGTCCGGGCTGAACGCCAGCGCAATCACCCCTTGCGTGTGGCCTGTCAGCGTCAGCACCTCGACGCCCTTGATCGCGTCCCAGAGTTTGACCGTGCGATCCGTCGCCCCCGAGGCGATCAGCTTGCCATCCGGGCTGATCGCGACCGCATCGACTGAGCCGGTGTGCTCCGCCAGCAGCGCTTGCTCCTTGCTGGTCACCTCCCAGACCTTGATGGTCCGATCGACTGACGCGGACACGACATAGAAGCCATCCTTGCTGAACGCGGCGCTGCTGACCCAGTCGCGATGGCCGCGGAAGTTCTGAGCCTCCTTCGCGGTGGCCCCATCCAACCGCCACAACTTGACGACCCCGTCAGCGCCGGCCGATGCGAGCAACTTACTGTCGCGGCGAAACGCGACCGAGCTGAGTGGCCCGTTGTGACCGCTCACCGTGATCGGTTCGCTCCCCGGAAAGTCCAGTCGCCAGATGCGCGCCAGCTGATCGGCGCCACAGGTGGCCAGCATTTTGCCGTCGGGGCTGAACGCCAACCCGCTGACAGCGGCCTGATGGGCGACCCATTCGCGCACGAACTTGCCGCTCGTCGCGTCGTAGAGCCGCACTATCTGATCGACGGTCCCGGCGGCGATTTGCTTGCCATCCGGACTGAAGGCGACCGCCGCGACGACGTCCTTGCCGTCGAGGCTGAGCAGTTCCTTGCCGGCCTCGTCCCAGACCTTGATGAGCTTGTCGGCCCCGCCCGAGACGATGCGTTTGCCGTCGGGGCTGAAGTCGGCGGTGGTGATCGTCCCCTGATGCCCTTCGAGCGTGCGCAGAGGCTTACCGCTATCGGCGTCCCACAGTCGGAGCGTTTTGTCGCCGCTGCCGGAGAGGACCGTCTTGCCGTCGGGGCTGAACGCCGCCGTGGTGACGGCGACCGTGTGGCCCGCGAGCGTGTGCAGCACCTTGCCGGAAGCGGTCTCCCAGATCCTGACCGTCTTGTCGGCGCTGGCGCTGACGATGCGATTGCCGTCGGGACTGAAAACCGCGGTCCAGACGGCGCCGTCGTGGCCGGTGTAGTCGCGGGCCTGCAGGACGATGTCGAAATGCCAGAGCCGCACGGTGTAATCGCTGCTGGCGGAGGCGAGTTGATTCCCCGCGGCGTTGAAGGCGAGGGAGCGAATCTCGTCGTTGTGGCCCTTGAAGGTGCCGACGGGTAGACCGGTGTCGATGTCCCACGAACGGATCAGGCTGTCGGTGCCGCCGGTGTAGAGCGTCTTGCCGTCCTTGCCGAAGACGGCGCAGGTGAACCAATGGATCTTTTTCGGATCGACTTTGGGGTGATCGATGACGCGCTGCGGGGTAGTGACGATGATCGGTGAGCCGGGTGGCTGGACTGCGTAGATCTTCAGCTTATCGGGGCCGCAGCGCACCAGCCGCTTGCTGTCGGGACTGAAAACGATGAAGTGACTGCCGCCGTTGTCGTCTTGTTTGGCCCAGTATTCGGGCTGATTGCGGCCGGGTTCGACCGCCTTGGGGAACTCCCACAGGCGCAGCTGACCGTTGCCGACGCCGGCGCCGAGCGTGGCCCCGTCGGGACTGAACCCGACCGACAGGACCATCTGGCCGAAGTCGTTGATGTCGCGCCGAAGTTCGCCCGACGCGACGTCGTAGATGCGGACGGCGCGGTCATCGCTACCGGCGGCGAGGAACTTGCCGTCGGGGCTGAAGGCGATGCTGGTGATATAGCGCCCCTGCCCGACGAGGGCGCGTACGTCCTTGCCGGTGCGCGGCTCCCACAGCCGCACATCCTTGTCGCCGCCCGAGGCAATCAGCTTGCCGTCGGGGCTGAAGGCAACGGCGCGGACGTTGTCCCCGTGCTTGCGGTAGCGAATCGCTTCATGCCCGTTGGCGAGATCCCAGACGCGCACCGTGCGGTCGCGACCGGCGCTGGCGAGGAGTTGGCCGTCGGGACTGAAGGCGACAGAATTGATCTCGCCAGCGTGCCGCAGACGCAGGTTGCCGAAGACGCGGGCGGTGTGCTCGGGGATCTCCGGCGGATTGTAGGGCAGCTGCCAGCGGGCCTGACGAAATCCCTCGGCGGCCTGGAGTAACCGGCCGCCGGCGAGAGCAGCGCTGGCCCGTTGCCCGATGCCCTCGGCGTTGGTCAGCAGCTGCGGTAGGAAACGCTTGTCGGCACCGCTCTTGACGAGGGAATCGCGTTCGCTCTGGAATTTAGCTTGGAGTTCGCGGACCTCGTCGGCCGTGGGCGGTCGAGCGCCGCCCGCGCGAAGGTTGGGTAACACGCCCAGCAACGCGGCCCCGCCGAGCAGGAGTGGGACCAGCGCGCACACCCAGAAACGTGAGGAACTTTTCGCCGCTGTCATGTCCGCAATCTCCCGGGCGTGCTCATCTCGATCTCATTTCCCGCTTGCCGGGTCGCAGAAAGGATAGTGGCCAGCCGCTAACCCGCAAGCGGGAAAAGCGGGGGGCTTACTTCCCTGGTTTACTCTCCGGCTCCTGCAATCTGGCGGTCACGATCACCAGGGTCTGGTGTTGGCCGGACGCGGATTGCGTGCGCACCCCCGTGGCCGCAACCGCAGCGCCCGCGGCGACGGTGACCTTGCCCTCGAACGTCGCGCTGATGAACTCCGGAGCCTGATCCGCCGGCGCTCCATCCTCGACCCTCCGCATCCGGGCTTCCGAAAGGTGCAGATCCAGCACAATCTTGTTCCCTTCGCCGAATTGAGGCGTGGCACGAATGAGGGTGCCGACATTGCGATACTGAATCGTGCGCGTCGCGAATTTTCCCCCACCGGCGGCGCCCGTCGTGAAGGGCTGACTCGCGCCGGCCTGGACCGACCCACGCTGGTTCTCGGCGGCAGTGAGGCGGAAGCGCTTCAATTCGCCGATCAGCCCTTGCTTGTGCAGTTCCTGGAGTTTCGCGACAACGGTGTCGGCGTTGCCGGTGAACGCGCGCTCGTCCAGTTCCTTGACCGGCGCCGGTTTGCCGGCCTCGCCCTGTCGCCGCGGCACCTCGGCGATCAGCACCTCGATCGTCACCACGCGCGGCCGCCGATCCAGCTTCCTTAACAACTCCAAAATATCGTCCATTGCCGACGCCGGAGCGCTGAGCACCAGCGCGTTGCCCGCCGGCGCCGCCAGCGCCTGTACCCCTGACTCGCCCTTGTAGAGTTTCGCCAGCAGTTCGGCGAGATCCTGACTGGCACCGTGCTTGACGTCGTAGACAACGTGTCTGATTTTCTGCCCGGCCGCACCCTGGCTCAGCTGCTGACCCTGGACGGTACCAAGCCCGCAGCAGGCCAGGAAAGCGAGGCAGCCCGTGATCGGCATTAATTTCACTCTGGACATGAGAGTTCCCTCGTCGGTTGAAGCGACCCACGGGATAATTACTTGCCCGCCTTCGCCGCGGGATCCTCGACGCGCGCCGTGACGATCACCAGGGTCTGCTTTCCCCCGGCCTGTCCCTGCGTTGTGACTCCCTTGGCGACCGCGGCCTCCCCGGAGCGGACGGTAATGGCCCCATCAAACTGCGCATTGACGAAGGTGGTGGCGCGAACGACGATGCCGTTCTCATCCATCCCCAAGATGGGGGCATCGTCGGGGACACGCATTGAGGAGTCGGACAGGTGGAGGGTCAACACGATGCGCTGATCGTCGCCGATCTGCGGCGTGGCCTTGACGATCGTCCCCAGATCGCGATACATGACCGTGCGCCGCGACGCACCGCCACCGGTCTGAACGATGCCCACGGTGTACGGCTTGCTCCCCAGCACCTTCACGGAGCCGGTCTGGTTCTCGGAGGCGGTGACGGTGAACCGCTTCAGCTCGCCAAGCAGCCCCTTTTTCTGCAGGGCCTCAAGTTTGCCGACCACTGTTCCAGAGTTGCCGGTCAGTTCATGTTCGTTCAACTCCTTGGGCAGCTGCGCAGGCTTGCCGGCGGCACCCGAGCGCACCTCCGCGATCAGCACCTCCATCACCACAGAGCGCGGCCGCCGATCGAGCCGTTGCAGTAACGACACAATGTCATCTACGGCTGCCGGCGGCGCGCTGACCACCAGCGCGTTGCCGGCCGGCGCTGCGAGAACCTGGATCGCGGCGTCGTTCTTGAACAGCTTGGCGAGCAGTTCGGCGAGGTCTTTCGCCACCCCGTGCTTGACGTCGTAGACAACGCGCTTGACGGGCTGAGCCGCACCCTGGGTTGGCTTGGCCGGGGCTTTGTTCGTTGGATCCTGCCCTGGAGCGGTCGATACCCACAGGCCGGCCAGAATCAGCAAACATCCCACAACGCGAATCGAGAGCGCCCTTGACATGAGAGTCCCTCACAAAAGCAGGCGGAAAACCCACGCACCCTACACGATAGACGAACCACGGAGGGAATTTGATCGGACCTGAATTCTAGCGTGTCGTCCTTGGCAGTTCGTGTCGCGTTCGACTCGCGGGAACTTTTTCGCCCGCCGATTTGCTTTCCCACCGTGCGTGTTCTAGTTTTGTGTGTCCTCGACTTTTGGGGAGAAGGAGAGGACATCCA
>DASPXY010000542.1:0-5112 GCA_035637055.1 Gemmataceae bacterium
TCCCGGCGGGTCAGTCGCGGCAAATAATACCACGGCACCTCGGGATGGCGGTGGTGGTTCAGGTCATACTCACCGCGCAGCAACACCCAGCTCATCAGCGCATTGTGCCGCAGGTTCCACGCCCCTTCGATAACGTCGCGCTTGCTGAAGGCGTGGCCGACGTATTGCCGGGTAGACCAGTTGAACGAGAAGCAGGCGTAGAGGATCAGCACGTGCAGCCAGTTGAGGTCGAGCAGCCAGAACAGGGCGGCGAACAGGGCGACGATGAACAGCAGTTCGATGCGCAAAGCGCGGAGCACAGGGCCGCGGATGTCACCGAAGAGTCGCTGCGACGAGCGTGCCTCGCGCCAGACGCGCGTCCGCAGCAAACCCGGGCAGACGGCGAACAGCACGGCGCCGATGGGGATCCAGGGCCAGAAGAACCCGCACAGCACACCGTACCATTGTGTCCACTTCACCAGGCGGTTGTCGGTCGAGTAATACTGGTCGAACATCTCGAAGTCGGTGCGATTGCGGAGATGGTGGCCCTGATGCGTGGTGCGGATCATGGTGAACGGAATGGGGAACAGCGCTCCGGTCATCAGGCCGAGGACATAGTTGACACGCGGCGAGGAGTGGAGGTTGCCGTGCGTCGCCTCATGGAGAAGTGCGTAATTCGTCAACAGGACGTAGGAAAAGACGATGCCCACACCGAGAACGGCCCACCACGACTCGACGCGCGAGCCAAGCCAGAGCAAACCTACGGCCAGGGCCACGACGAGCAAGACAAGGGCGAGGTTGAGCCGGTTGGGGACCGGCATGTCAGGCGGCGGCGGATTCCACCGGGGCAGCGACGGGGCAGGACGCGGCAGAGGCTCCGAGGCGGTGGACATCACGGGACACTCCATTGTGGCAAGGAGGCGCGAGTGTTTCTTGGGTGTCAGTGACTATACCCAGTCCCCTTGAGGGGCGTCAAGCAGCCGCGCCTCGCCGCATCTGCCTGCCGACATCAGCGAACGGCGGGCTGACGCCGGCCGTTCGCCTGGTCATTGCCTGCGGGGTATTGCCCCGCTAATGACTAATGACGAAGGACGAGTGCCGAATGACGATGCGTCGCTTGCTGCCCCTGGTGTCCGGCTGCCGCCCCGACGAGGCGCCGCTCGTCGGCCGCCTGTGGCTCTTTGCCTTCTGCCTCGGCCTGTCGGTGTCGCTGTTTCGCAATGCCGCCCAGTCCCTGTTCCTCGGCAGCCGCGATCTCGACGCCCTCCTCATCGCCTGGCTGGGCTCGGCCGGCCTCTCGGGGATCATCCTGGCCGGCTTCGGGCGCCTGCAATCTCGGGTAAGCCGCCTTGCCACCTGCACCGCCTTGCTCGGCGTTTTCCTGGGCGTGATTCTCGTCGTACGCCTGGCGATGCTCATGCGCTGGACCGATCCCGCGGTCATCGTCGGCGGCTACGTCGCCGAAGTCGTCTACCTTCTCGGAGCCCTTGGCTTCTGGCCGGTCGCGACCTCGCTGCTCGACATTCGCCAGGGCAAGCGCGTGTTCGGGTTCCTGGCCACCGGCGAAGCCCTCGCCGAGATCCTCGGCGGGCTCGCCGTGCCCCTGGTTGTCTCGACTCTCGGCGTGCAGGCGTTGCTGGATGTTGCGGTCCTGGCCGTCGGGGCGGCCCTCGTGCTCGCCCGGCGAACGATTCGCTCGCACGCTGCCACTCCCGTGCCCCTGAGTACCGGAGGGCGTGCCGCCCTCGGGCTGACTGGCCTGACCCGCAGTTCCTACCTGCAACTGATCCTGGCCGGCTATGGGCTGGCGATCGTGAGTTCCTACCTCCTCGATTACCTGTTTCGCCGCGGCGTGAAGTTGCGCTCCAGTTCGGATTCGGGGGAGATCGCGACCTGGCTGGGCCTGTTCAGCGCCGCCGTCAACGGACTGAGCCTGTTCACGCAGGTCGTCGTCGCCCCGCGGCTGCTTGAGCGGGCCGGGGTTCGCCGCATCCTGCCGGTGGTGCCGCTGGCGGTGACACTCGGCGTCCTGGCGGCGCTCGCGTTGAGCCTCGCTGGGGTCATTGGGGCCGCGTTCATCGCGGTCGTCGGCACCCGTCTGTGCGAGCGCGTGCTCACCCGTGGCTTGCAAGTGCCGACGATTCGCGTGCTGTATCAGGCGGTGCCAGCCCCACAGCGACTCGGTTTCCAGGCAATCGTCGAGGGGACCGGCAACGTCGCGCTCGCCCTGGTAAGCGTGTCCTTGCTGCTGCTGCGCGAGTATGTCGGCCCCGAGGGGAGGCCGGTGCTCCTGGTAATGGCACCTGTATTATTGCTGTGGGCCTGGGTGTCGCTGGCGCTGGGCCGAGCGTATCGCAGGCATCTGCAGGCGCGGCTGGCCCGGCGGCAGCTGGGCGAGGCCGGCTTCGAGGCGGACGCCTCCGCCCGCGAGGTGCTCGCCTCCTGGCTGCGGCGTCAGGATCCGGGCGAGGTCGTGCAGGCCCTTCGGCTCGTGGGCAGCCTGCCACCCGACTCGGCGCTGACGGCCGCCTGTGCGAAACTGGTCACCCACTCCGAGGCGACCGTGCGGCGCGAGGCGGTGCTGCGGCTGGCGTCGTCGGGCGAGAGCCGCTGGGTCGAGGCAGTGCGGCCCCTGGTTCAGGGGGATCCCGCCGTGGAAGTAAGGGCGGTCGCGGTGCAGGCGCTGGCGGCGCTCGGCTCTGCGGAGGCGCTGGAGCCGTTGGTGGAACTCGCCGATGGCCTGGACGAAGTGCTGTCCCGCGCGGCACTGGCCGGACTGCTACGCTACGGCGGGCTCGAAGGGGTGCTGGCGGCGGGACCGCGCCTGATGGCCTGGGTCGGCTCCCAGGAACCGGCCCAGCGGGCTGCTGCCGCGGCGGTGCTGGGCGAGGTCGGGCTGCCGGCGTTCCATCGTCCGCTGCTCGCTCTCCTGCGCGACCCCGACACCGCGGTGCGCCGCGCCGCCCTGCAGGCGAGCGGCGAGGTCCGGCACGCAGCGCTGTGGCCGGCAGTGTGCGAGCAATTGGCGCGGCCGGACCTGCGTCTGGCCGCAGTGCGGGCACTCCTGCGAGGGGGGCCGGAGGCTCTGCCGGCCGTCGTCGCTGCGGCCGATCACGAGGCGGGGGGGACGGCGGAGCAGCGGCTGCTGGTGCGCCTGGCGTGGCGCCTGGGCGGCCGTGCGGCGGTGCCCGTGCTGCTGCGCTGGGCCGACGGGCGTGACCTGCGGGTCAGTGTCGAGGCGCTCGACGCGCTGGTGCGGCTGGGTTACGCCCCTTCCGTAGCGGAACGGCGGGCGCAGCAGGATCGGGTGGAGCGCGAATTGATGCGCGCGACGGATCTGGTGGCGACCGCGGCGGCGCTGGGCGACCCGGACGGGCTGCTGGGGCGGGCGCTGCGATTGGAGTGGCGTTGGCGAGCGGAGGCGATGCTGGCGCGGCTCGATCTCCTGGAGCCCTCAGCCGCGCTGCGGGATGTGCGGCAGCAACTCCGCGAGGCACGCGGCGAGCGGGGACTGGCGATGGAAGCGCTGGAGGTGCTGTTACCTCGCGACCTGGGGCGCGCGCTGGTGACGCTCCTGGACGTATTGCCCGAGCGCGAACGCCTGGAGCGGTTGGCGCCCTGGGCGACGCCGTCCGTGGTGGGCCTGTGGGGTCGCTTGCTGGCATTGTGGAAGGGGGGCGAGCCGTCCGGCTGGACGCGCGCCTGCCTGCTGTACGAAATTGGCCGCTCCGCCCAGCGCGCCCTGGGCGATGTGGTGGGACTGGGCTTGCAGGACGCCGACCCGCTGGTGCGCGAAACCGCGGCCTGGGCGGCGCAAAGCCTCGAAGGGAGGAGCGCGTGATTCTGACGCTGGAGCGGGTGCTGCTGCTGAAGCAGGTGGAAATGTTCGCCGCGGTGGACGACGACGTGCTGGCGGGGCTGGCGGCACGGATGCAGGAGCGCGAGGGGGTGCCGGGGGAAGCGCTGCTGCGTCAGGGCGAGATGGGTCAGGAGTTGTACGTCGTGGTGAGCGGGCGAGTGCGGGTCCAGCGCGGCGAGCAGACGCTGGCGGAGTTGGGGCCGCGGGGGGTGATCGGCGAGTTGGCCGCCCTTGACCCGGCGCCGCGAACCGCGACGGTCACGGTCCTGGAGCCGACGCTGCTGCTGTCCCTGGACCACGCCGATCTGGCGGAGGAGTTACTCTCGAACTCAGACCTGGCATGGGGGATTATCCGTTTCCTGGTCCGCCGGTTCCGCGATCCGACTCGCTGAGAAAGTCGCGACCGGTGATTCTCAGATCATAGACCCGATAGCCGTGCGAGACGAAGGCCGGCGCGCGCGATACCGACTCGGGCCAGGCGACGGCGTCCTCGGGGTGCAGGATGAACCAGCGAATGCCGGACTCGTCGGCAGCCCGGCGGAGCGCCGCGCCATCGGTCAGCCGTTTGAGCCGTTCCACGAACGCCGCCCGCCTCTGAGCCTCTTCCCGGATCTCTTGTGATTTGTTCCCCGCCCAATCCTGCGGCCGCGCGACGTAGGATCGCCGCTCCGCGAAACCGCCCACGATGACGAAAGGATCGCAACGGCTGTCCTGAACCACGTCCAGCGGGGCCGCGGTACGGGCGACAAATCCGGCGGCGTCGATCAGGCCGCGCGCTTCATGCAGATGGACACAGCAAAAGCGGCAGTCGCTCTTGCCTTCCTGAACACGTCGTCCCAGTTCCAGTGGGAGCAACAGCAAAGGCACACCCATCGCCGCGACTACACCCGGCGCCAGCAGCCGGCGCCCCCAGGTCGTTGCCGCCAGCAGCTGGCAGCCGCGGGCCGCCGTCCACGTGCAGAGCAGGAAGTACACCCAGACCAGGGGGCGGTGAATCAGCTCGAAATGATGTCCGGTGAGGGCGAAATCATTGAGTGTGGTGAAGAGCGTCAGGAAGATGGCGACGGCGACCCAAGGGGCAGCGTCCACCGCGGACACCTGCCTGCGCAGCAGGAGAATCGCCAGCAGCACTCCGCCGAGAAGCAACCAGGCGCCGAATGTCCCCAGCGCAACAACGGCAACCGCCGTCGCGTAGTAGCGGGTCGGCCCCACCTTCGCGCAACCGGCCGCAAGGATTTGTCGCCAATAGGGATACTTTAATTCTGAAGCGACTG
>DASPXY010000543.1:0-7510 GCA_035637055.1 Gemmataceae bacterium
GTGGCGACGAATACCTGATTCTCGTTCCCAGCCTGTCGAGGCCGCTCTCCATTGCCTTTCTCGATGAGCTGCGGTGCAAGTTGGCTCACCTTGAGTACCCAGACATCAAGGAAAGAACCACTGTCTCGATCGGCCTGTGCATCGTGGAGCCAGACTGTCCCTTGACCGACCGCGAACTGCGTGACTGCGCCAGCCAGGCGAAGAAGTTTGCCAAGGACCACGGCCGGAACTGCATCGCGACCTACAAGGGACCGCGCTTGATTCAGTTAGAACTGGAGGTGGTGAGGCAGCAAGGCTCGTAACACTGGCCAGGAATTGCCTCCGCCGCCGCGACGGCTCCTATCTCCCCCACGAGCACAAACGCGGCCAGCCCCGCCGACCCGACGGCCAGCCGCCCGCCGCCTCCAATCCACGGGTGTCGAACTCCTTCTCGGCCTTGCTGAGTCTCGACACAGCGATGCCCCGGCCGGTCATCCTCTGGTAGACGCGCGGGGCTTGTTTGGCCCTGTCCTCTCCTCGGCACGAAACCCAATCGCACACTTCCCATTGTGCCAGCGATTGACGTAAACTCAATTGGCAGCTTGCACGACGACGCAAGCCGCCCCTCGCCGCTGGCCTGTCCAGCAACTAACACTGACAACGCACAACTACGCGGTTACAAACGCTCCTGACGCGACGATTGAGAAAAGACCCTGGCAGCGCTGTGCGTAAAGGATCCCCTCCATGATTCGTCTTGCCGCTTTCGCGCTCGTGTTCGGAATGATCGCCGTCGCGCCGGCCCCGACCGGCCAGACGCCGCCGCTCAAGGTGCTGTTCCTGGGCGACAACGGCCCTCATCGGCCTGAACTGCGCTTCCGCCAACTGCAGCCGATCCTGGCGAAACGCGGTATCGACCTCACCTATACCGACAAGATCGATGCCTTGAGTCCGCAAACCCTGGCGCGCTACGACGGCCTCATCATCTACGCCAACACGACCAAGATCACGCCGGACCAGGAAAAGGCCCTGCTAGACTTCGTCGAGGGCGGCAAGGGCTTCATCCCGCTGCACTGCGCCTCGTACTGCTTCCTCAACTCGCCGAAGTACGTCGCACTGGTCGGCGCGCAGTTCCAGAAGCACGGGACCGGCGTCTTCCGCACAACGATCGCCGAGCCAGAACATCCTCTCATGAAGGGCTTCAAGGGCTTCGAGAGCTTCGATGAGACGTACGTCCACACGCGGCACAACACGCAGGATCGCACGGTCCTGGAGTATCGCGTCGAGGGCAAGGTCAAGGAGCCGTGGACGTGGGTGCGGACGCAGGGCAAGGGGCGCGTCTTCTACACGGCGTGGGGCCACGATCAGCGGACCTGGGGCAATCCGGGCTTCCACGATCTCGTCGAGCGCGGCATTCGCTGGGCGACGGCGCGGGCGCCGCAACCGGCCGTCTCCGTGGAGAAGCCCTTTCCCATTCCCGAGATGACGACGCCGCGGAAGGACGTCAAGCCGTTCGAGTATGTCGATGTGGGCAAGAAAATCCCCAACTACAAGGGCAAGAAGGGCGGCAAGGGGGAGCACCTCAGCAGGATGCAGGTGCCGCTGCCGGCGGAGGAGTCGCAGAAACACATCGTCGTGCCGAAGGGCTTCCACGCCGAGGTGTTCGCTTCCGACCCGCTCATCCGTCGCCCCATTTGCATGAATTGGGACGAGCGCGGCCGCCTGTGGATCGCGGAAACCGTGGACTACCCCAACGAGTTGCAGCCGGCCGGCAAGGGGCACGATCGCATCGTCGTCCTCGAAGATACCAAGGGGACAGGCCGCGCCGACAAATTAACCGTCTTCGCCGATAAGTTGAGTATCCCTACCAGTTTTACCTTCTACAAGGGCGGCGTGCTGGTGTTCGAGGCACGGCGGACCTTGTTTCTCAAGGACACCGACGGCGACGGCAAGGCCGACGTGCGTGAGGTGGTCTTCGAGAAGTGGGGCATGGGCGATACGCACGGCGGGCCGAGCAACATGCAGTATGGCCTCGATAACTGGATCTGGGGCATGCAGGGGTACAATTTTTCGCGCCTTTCTGTCGGCGGCGAGACACATACCTTCCGGCAGGGCTTCTTCCGTTTCAAGCCCGACGGCTCAAAGCTGGAGTTCGTCCGCTCGACGAACAACAACACGTGGGGCTTCGGCATGAGCGAGGAGGGCATCATCTTCGGCTCGACGGCCAACGGCAACCCGAGCGTGTACATGCCGATCGCGAATCGCTATTACGAGGCGGTGCGCGGCTGGACGCCGTCGCTGCAGCTGGGCGGCATCGCCGATAGTTTTCGCTTCCGTCCGATCACAAACAAGGTCCGCCAAGTGGACTTTCCTGGAGGCTACACCGCCGCCGCGGGGCACGCCCTGTACACCGCTCGCACCTATCCGCCGGAATACTGGAACCGCACCGCCTTCGTCGCCGAGCCGACCGGCCATCTGGTCGGGACATTCGTGCTGCGGCGCGACGGCAGCCATTTCCGGTCGAGCAATCCGTTTAACCTGATGGCGAGTGACGACGAATGGACGGCGCCGATCATGGCGGAGGTCGGCCCCGACGGCAATGTGTGGGTGATCGACTGGTATAACTACATCGTCCAGCACAACCCCACGCCCGCCGGCTTCAAGACCGGCAAGGGCGCCGCCTACGAGACGGACCTGCGCGACAAGAAGCACGGCCGGGTATACCGGATCGTTTATGACGGCGCTGTTGGAGTCCCGCCTAAAGGCGGGGGTCAGGCCCAGCCGCCTCAAGGCGGGACTCCAACAGCGCCGTTCACACTCGCCGGCGCCAGTCCGGAAAAGCTCGTCGCGACGCTCAAGCACGACAACCTGTTCTGGCGGCGGCATGCCCAGCGGTTGCTCGTCGAGCGCGGCAAGCAGGACATCGTCCCGGCGCTGATCGCCGCGGCGCGGGATCAGGGGATCGACCCAATCGGCCTGAACGTCGGCGTCATCCACGCCCTGTGGACGCTCCACGGGCTGCGCGCCCTGAGCGATTCCAATGCCGAGGCGGTGGACGTGGCCATCGCCGCTATGAAGCACAGGTCCGCCGGCGTTCGCCGCAACGCGGTCCAGGTGTTGCCGCGCGAGGCGAGGTCGGTCAAGGCGATCCTGGCGGCCGGGGTGCTCGCCGATCCGGACCCGCAAGTCCGCCTGGCGACGCTGCTGACGCTGGCCGACCAGCCGCCAACGCCCGGTGCGGGAAAAGCGATTGTGGCGGTCCTCGGCGAAGCGGCCAACACCGGCGACCGCTGGATTCCCGAGGCCGCCACCTGCGCCGCCGCTGCCAACAGCGCGGACTTCCTGAAAGAGCTGGGCGGCAACAAAGAGCCTTCGTCGAAACTGCTCGCGGTGTCGGCGATTGTCGCGGAGCACTACGCCCGCGGCGGGCCGGTCGATTCCGTCGGGCCCGTCCTGGCGCGGCTCGCCGAAGCCGACCCGGCCGTCATCGCCAGTGTGGTGCGCGGTCTGGCGAAAGGCTGGCCGAAGAGTCGGCGTCCCAAACTCGAGGAGGGCATCGACAAGGCGCTGACGCAACTCGCCGCGCGACTGCCGCAGGGACAGCGCGCCGTGCTGGTGCAGCTGGCCGGTTCGTGGGGCAGCAAGGCGTTCGAGCAACTCGCCGCCGATATGCCGCGCGTACTCCTCGCCCGCGTCAATGACGAGAAACTGAAAACCGAGGATCGACTGACGGCCGCCCGCGAACTGATCGAGGTCCGCGCCACGGATGTCAAAACGGTCAAAACACTGCTCGACTTGATCACGCCGCGGACGCCGCCGGAATTCGCCGCCGGTGTCCTGCGCGCTGTGCAAGGGAGCGATGCCGCGGAGGCGGGCAAGATGATCGTCGAGCGCCTGCCGACGCTGACGCCAGGCGCCAGGGCCGCCGGTGTGAGCGTCGTCCTGACCCGGCCGGAATGGACCAAGGCATTCCTGGATCGCGTCGCGGAAGGCAAGGCGCAGTTCGCGGAGCTGTCGCTCGATCAGCGGCAGGCGCTGGCGGAGCACCCGAACCTCGACGTCCGCCGCCAGGCGCGCGAGCTGCTCAAGCGCGGCGGCGCCCTGCCGAGCGCCGACCGGCAGAAAGTCCTCGGTGAACTGCTGCCGATCACGAAGCTCAAGGGCGACCCAGCCGCCGGGAAGGTGGTTTTCAAGAACGCCTGCGCCAAGTGCCACGTTCACAGCGGCGAGGGCGAACGCATCGGCCCCGACCTGACCGGCATGGCGGTCCACACCAAGGAGCACCTGCTGACGGACATCATCGACCCGAGCCGCAGCGTCGAGGGCAACTTCCGCCTCTACGTGGTGACCCTCGGCAGCGGCGTGATCCTCAACGGCATGCTCGCCTCGGAGTCGAAGACCGCCATCGAACTCTTTGACGCCGAGGGTAAGAAGAAGACCATCCTGCGTGAAGATATTGAAAGTCTTGTGGCCTCTTCCAAGTCTCTTATGCCCGATGGCTTCGAGAAGCAGCTCAACGCCAAGGAACTGACGGACCTGCTCGAGTTCCTGACGCAGCGCGGCAAGTACCTGCCGCTGCCGCTGGATCGGGTCGCCACTGTCGTCAGCACGCGCGGCATGTTCTACGACGAAAACTCCAAGACCGAGCGGCTCGTACTGGACGACTGGAAGCCGCGGACGGTCGAAGGGGTGCCGTTCGTCCTGGTCGATCCACAGGGCGACCGGACGCGCAACGTGATCCTGCTCTACGGTCCACAAGGTAAGATTCCGCCGAAGATGCCGAAGACGGTGAGCGTGCCGTGCACCATTCCCGCCAAGGCCATTCACCTGCTCAGCGGGGTGAGCGGTTGGGGATCGCCCTACACCGAAAAAGGCTCGGTCTCGATGATCGTGCGCCTGCACTACGAGGACGGCAAGACGGAGGAGCATCCGCTCAAGAACGGCGAGCACTTCGCGGACTACATCCGGCGCGTCGAGGTGCCGGGGTCGAAGTTCGCGTTCGACCTACGCGGGCGGCAGATGCGCTACCTGGCCATTCGGCCGCAGCGCGACCTGCGCATCGAGCAAATCGAGTTCGTCAAGGGACCGGACACGACGGCGCCGGTCGTCATGGCGGTGACCGTCGAAACGCGCGAGTAAGCCCCGTTTTCGCCAGGAGGATGCGTGTCTGCCGCTCGAGTGGAGCGCGACTCGTTTCTGGAGCGCGGGCGTCCTGCCCGCGCTCCAACCACCGAGCACACAAGGCAACAAGGCGAACTGCGGAAAATCCTGTTGTCCAGGGGCGGTCTGGCGTATACGCGTCGCATTCCCTGGAGGTTCGCCATGCATATCCTCTGCCCACATTGCAATTCCCCCGTGGAAATCGTCGGCTCTGCCGAGGAAGTCGTCTGCTCCTCCTGCGGCTCCAGTTTTCAGCTCGCGCAGGATGCCTCGACGGTCGAGCAGGAGCGGTTGCCGCGGCGGATGCTGGAGCGCGGCTGGCGCTGGTGCCGGCGCAATCCGGTGGTGGCGTGCTTGACGGCAGCGGTGGCAGTGGCCCTCCTGGTCGGCACCGGGGTGGCCTGGTATTTCGCCAACCGTGCCATCACCAGCGAAGACAAGGTTGTGGTCCAGGGCAAAGAGGTGACCGAACTGAAGACCAAAACGGAGATCGCTGGGAAAGAGACCAAGGAGGAGAGTCAGAAGCGGAAAGATGAAGAGGCGCTAAGGAAAAAGGCCGAAGCAGCGCGCCAAATCGAAGAACTCCGAGCCGCCAAGGCCGCGGCAGCGGCGAAGTTGGCAACACTCCAGGGCGACACCGCGACCTACGCCAACACGCTCCGCCAGGTTCAGAAAGCCCTGGAGCAAGCCAATGTCGAACAGGCCTGGCAACTGCTCCGGGGCTGTCCCGGGGAACTGCGGGGCTGGGAACACGGCTATCTGCTGCGTCGGTGCGAGGAGCAGCGCGGCTGGGAAATCCCAACGGACGGGGCAGGGGTGCTCAGCCTGGCGGTAAGTCCGGACGGCAAGCGCCTCGCTGGAGTCCGCAATGATAGCACAATTTCGATCTGGAATTTGGAAAATAACACAGAGAGCCAGATCCGGGAGGGCCGGAAAGCGCACCTGATGATGGCGCAGATCCTGTTTAGCCCCAAGGGCGGTCATCTGGCCACGTTCAGCCCCGCCCAGGATCCGAAGTTCCTCCGCCCGGAACTCCGGACCATCTCGAACGAGATCCAGGTGGTGGAGTTGGCCAGTGGCAAGGACAGGTTCCTCCTCAAGAACCCCAAAGGCGGGTTCACGCACCTGGCTTACAACCGCCAGGGCACTCGGTTGGTCACGGCGGCCATTCTTCACGAGCCGAAAGACCAGGTTCCGGACAAGGCTCGCAGCGTCATCCAGGTGTGGGACGCGCTGTCGGGCAAGGAAGTGGCGTCCACGTCCGCCCTGGAACGCCAGATACACGGCCTCAGTTTCTCGCCGGACGGCAAGCAGTTTGTGACCGTGGAAATCGACGGCGAACCGGGACCGCCGGGCCAGGAAAGTGCCGCGAAGTGGGCGATGCGATTATGGGAGACAGGCACCTGCAAATACGTACGCTCGTTCCAGCAGGTTCCCCCCTTGTGGGGCGGGATCGGCTTCGGCCCGGACGGCAAGGAGGTGCTGGCCTGGAACGCTGGAACTTTCCAACGGTGGCACATGGCCACAGGCAAGCCCTTGCCCGCAACCCCCGTGGCGGAAGCCGTCGGGTTCACGAACCAGTTCACCTCCGATGGCCGCCATTGCCTCACCGCCACGGTCATGCTGGGTGGTCCAGGGAACCAACCGTGGCCCCGAAGGATCCCCGGCATTACCGGGCGCGCGGCTGGGTGTGGCATCTCCTGAAGCAGGTGGACAGGGCCCTGGAAGATCTTGACCTGGCTATCGAACTGGAGCCAAAGGAGGCCGCCAATTATGACAATCGCGCCCAGGTCTATCAGGCGCAGAAGAACTACACCGCCGCCCTCCAGGACTGGGAACAGGGCACGCGTCTTGCGCCGAAAGGCCCGAGGGCGTTCAACCACATCGCCTGGCTGCGGGCGACCTGTCCAGACGCGAAATACCGCGATGGGAAAAAGGCGGTGGTGACGGCGACGACCGCCTTCCAGCTGGCAGGGAGCAAGGGCGGCTTCTGGATGGACACCCTGGCCGCCGCCGCCGCCGAGGATGGCCAATTTGCCCGGGCGGTGCAATAGCAGCGCGAGGCACTCAAGGACCCGAGTTACACTGCCGCGTACGGCGAGCAGGGACGCGAGCGCCTGAAACTCTACCTGGCCAAACGGCCGTACCGGGAGCCGTGACACCCCTCGCCAGCGCCAGCGAGGCCCTCTTCGGAGTGCCGCCTTGAGACGGCTAACCGCCTCCAGTCCGAACAACACCTCGCTGCTCTGGCGCGCGCCAGCCGGCAGTTACGAAGATGTTACCACCCGCCGCGCTCGGGGGACGTTACAATCTGCGAGAGTCGCCCGTTCCCTCACTCCAGGCATGTCGGCCCGAAGGAGACCGTATGAGCAGA
>DASPXY010000544.1:0-4839 GCA_035637055.1 Gemmataceae bacterium
TGTCACCGAGGTGGCGTAGCGCCTCGACGCCGGAGCGACGCCGCGAGAGCAGCATACGGGCCGCCTGCTGTCGCGCCGCCGGAATGCCGCGCGGGTCACCGATCGCTCCAAGAGCGTCGATGATGGCGCAGGTGTCGTCGGTGGCGCTTGGGAGGAGAGTGAGGAGTTTGTCAACGGCGTCGCGGCTGCGCCGCCAGCCGAGGCGAGCGGCGGCACGGGCGCGCACGGCAGGGTCGGTGTCGTCGAGTGCGTCCAGCATTGCGTGGATGCCCGACGGCAGAAAACCCTCAGCGCGCAACGACTGAAGAACGGCCGCGAACTGCGCCTCGACTTGATCTTGCGTGTAGGGGCCGTGGAAAGTGTCGTGGAGTTTCGCGCTCCAGCCCGAGCCGCGACGAACGCGGAGAAGCTGAAACTCAGGGTCCGTCGCCTGCTGGACAGAGACATCGGCGACGTGATCCGGCCCCTGTGGGTTGTAGAAGTTCGCGGTGGATGGGGGCATGGGAACTCTCCCCGCTCCGCTTGCGGGTTAGCGCGCAAAGTGCTAACCCGCAAGCGGGAAGAAAAGGCAACTACTCCGCGTCGTCGAAATCCACGTCGAGCTTCTTCGGGGGCGGCGGCTTCGGCTGCGACCCGCTACTCTTGCTCGGCGGGCTGGGGGCGCTCTTCTTCGGCGGCGGGGCGGCCGTCGGATCGAGCGTGCCGAGTTGCTGCTCCAACGCCACGCGCATCGCACCGAAGTCAGTAAATTCCTGCTCGCGGAAGAGATTGTAACCCGTCCACATCAGGTCGGCGCAGATCTCGGGCGGCACCTTGCCTGTGTTGGCGCCGAGGCCGGGCAGCGCCACCGAGCGGATGCTGCCGGGGTCGCGGGCGTTCTGCATGTGGACCGCCTGAAACGCTGCCGAACAAGCCAGCGCCACGTTGAGCGTGTCGCTGACGTCCTGCGACGAGGCCACCATGGTCGGCGTCGAGATCAGGAACTTCGGCACCGCGTGACCGGTCGGCACGCAGGTCGCGTAGCCCAGCGGCATCACGCCATGGTAGAACCGTGCGATGTCCTTCTGCACGCGCGCCTCGATCTGGGCGCCGAGATAGCCCTTGATGATGGCATCGAGGCCCCCGTCCATGCTGCCCTTCGCGTTCGTCGGCGAGACCCAGGCGTCCACCTGCTGATCCAGCATCGACCCCTGAACGATTTGGACCTCTGGATTCTCTTCAAAGGTGGACTGCCACGCCTGCACCATGCGCGGGTTGATGTCCACCAGGATCACTTGCACCAGCATGGTTTTCCCTCCCGTGAGAAGCCCACCGGCCGCGGCCGGTGGGCTTGTGTGGGGTTACGCAGTCAGTTCGACCAGGTATTCCAGCCGCTGCTGCTGAGTCGTGTAGACGACATACTCGTCGTCCTCAAACTCCGACGGTTTCCCGGGCTGGTTGCGGACGCCGTGACAACTGTTATATCCCTCCGGCGGGGCGTTGAGACCATACGTGATCTTGTTGTAGTCCTTCATCTTGCCCAGCCCCACACGGGCGACGGCCATCAGCCGCGTCTTGTGGCGGCCCGGCGTCGTGTAGAAGGCGCTCGTGCAGGCGGCGTCGCCGAAGTAGATGCCGTTGCCCAGCCAGCCCGCGTCAGTGCGATTCACGCCCATGCTCACGACGATCTTCGGCAGCAGAATGCCACGCGACAGGATCCCGACCCAGTTCTGAATGCGCGAGCCGTGGAACAGCATCTTGTGATTGCCGACTTTCTCCGCGAAGCCGGTCCACTCGCCGTCGCGCTTCAAGGTGTAGATGTTGACGACCTTGATCTTCTTGCTCTTGACCTGGCTCTTGATGACGTGGTCGGCCATCTCGCGGAATTGCGGGCTGTCGTGGTCGAGGAAGCCAAGTTGACATTTCAGAGCTTCATACTCCTGATCGATCTTCGCGTCGAAGAGGACGCTGCCGCTCTCGCCGTTGATCTGCAACATGTCCTTCATGAGTTGGAGCGTGTTCTGCTTCTGCTCGAAGGCGCTGAGGCTGTCAATCACGGCGCTGGCGATGGCGGCGCGCGTGCGGCCGATGCGGTGCGGGATCGCGGTGTAGAAGTCGCCGCTGAGGCGCTCCAACTCCGAGTGGAGGTTCTTGGCCTTCTTCTGGAAAAGCTCGTAAGCCTCGGCGAGGATCTTCTCGCCCTTCTCGATCTGGCCGACGGTCAAAATGCCGAGCGGCGTCTCGATGCCGTTGGCGGTGATCTTGGCGGCGACGGTCGTGGTCAGGGCGTTGGTCGCCTCGTCGTAAATGTAGCGAACGAGGTGCTGCACCCCCTGAGCGAGCGTGCTGGTCTTGACGGCTGCCACCACGGGGCCATCGCCATTTTTCCCCTTGATCTTTTCCAGCGTTTTGGCATCGACGTCGCCGGTGCTGGTGCCGCGCGCCTTCTGCGAGCCGATCTTGCTCGACGCCAGTGCCACCTCCTTGTAACCCTTCCTTGCAGAGGTCTTTTCTCGGAAAATCGACTGGTAGTTGGCCTCGGCCTCGACGGTGTTGGCGAAATAACGACACTCCTTCTGACCGGCGTCCGGGTTCGTCTCCAGGTCGTCGGTGCGGCCGTAGTGCGTGTAGACGCGGAAGAAGACCTTGCCCTTCTCCTCCGCCTTGTGCATCTCGATGGCGTAATACTTGTTGTGATTCGTTTTGATGTCCGTGACCTGCAGCACGGCTTTCTTGACGATCTCGAAATCCTCGGGGAAGTACGGAGCCCCGTCTTGCCCGTGCTTCCACGCTTTCACCGTGGCCATGATTCAACCTCGCAGTCGATAAGTTGAAAATACTTGTTGGTTTGAATGGGGCTGACGAGGGATGAATGTAGCAGACGAAATGTGGGGCCGCAAGGATGGTAGCTGAGGAAAATCCGAAATCCGAAACTCGAAATCCGAAACAAATCCGAAGCACGAACAAAGAAAACGGAGACACTCGGAGCGCGGGCGTCTCGCCCGCATCCTGGCGGCTTGGCAGCGGGCGAGACGCCCGCGCTCCGGGGCCTTTTTTCTTCTTCGTGCTTCGTGTTTCGGATTTCCCGCGCCGCGGGCGTTATTTCTGCCGCAACAATGCCTCGATGCGCGGCTGCGCGGCCAGAAATGCGCGAACGCAGATCGGGTCGAAATGACTACCGGCTTTCTCCTCTAACTCCGTAAAGGCGCGCTCCGCAGGCATCGCCGGCCGATAGGGACGGTTGGACGTCATCGCGTCGAAGGCGTCGGCGACGGCGACGATGCGCGCCGTCAGCGTGATGTGCGGCCCGGCCAGGCCGTCGGGGTAGCCCTTGCCGTCCCAGCGCTCGTGATGGTGGCGGACAATCGGAATCATCGGCGCCAGGCTGACGATCGACTCCAGGATGGCGGCGCCGAGGACGGTGTGCTGCTTCATCTGCTCGACCTCTTCCGGCGTCAGCTTGCCGGGCTTGCGCAGCACGGCGTCGTCCACGCCGATCTTGCCGATGTCGTGCAGCGGGCCGCCGATCTGGATTTGATCCCGCTCGGCCGCACTGACGCGCAGTTCGTCGGCCAGCAGCAGAGAGTAGTCGGTCACCCGGCGCGCGTGGCCCCAGGTGTAGGGGTCGCGCACCTCGACCGTGCGCGCCAGCGAGGTCACCGTCTGGATGAACTGCTCGCGCTGCTGATCGATCAGGCGGGCACTCTCGATGCCGATGGCGACACTGGCGGCGATGGCGTCGGCAAGGTGAAAATCGTCCTCGTCGAACGGATCCTGCAGCGGGCCGCGGTCGAGTTGCAACACCCCCAGGCGGCTCCGCGGAGACCGCAATACAGCACAAATCAGAGAGGCCATGGCGCCTTTGCGGACGCTCCAGGCCTCGGCCAGGTCGGCCTCGGCGCTGACGTCGCGGCACAGCACCGATTCGCCCTCGCGAAAGCAACGCTCCGCCAGCGTCTTGCTGTAACAGCGCCGGGACATCTCCGGCAGGTCGGGCGCCAGCACCACGCGCAGCTGCATCTGTCC
Organism: Gemmataceae bacterium; assembly: GCA_035637055.1. Lineage (GTDB taxonomy): Bacteria > Planctomycetota > Planctomycetia > Gemmatales > Gemmataceae > DASPXY01. The sequence continues at coordinate 4,006 of DASPXY010000544.1, forward strand.
CGTGGACGGGTCTTCCAGGAGGATCGAGCCGCGCTGCGCCCCGAGCGCCTGCAGGGCGTCCTCCAGGACGGACCGCAGCAATTCATCGAGCGAGGCGATATGGCAGAGGTGATGGCTGGCGCGCAGCAGGGTGAGCAAGTGCTGATCCTTGCGGCGCTCCGGGGCGCGGACCTGGGTCACCGCCTCGATGGCCTGGTCCCAGCTGCGGTTGGACGCCGCCTGCACCCGCACAAAACTGCCGGTCGTCTTCAGGTGGTCTTTCGGAGGAGGATTGGCCGGCTGCGGCGAGGCGGCTGTGGTGCTGGACGGAGCCATCACCTCCAGGGACGTGACCTGAAAAGCGACGTTGCCGCACTGGACAATGTCGTGTTGCTGCAGCCGGCAGTCCGTCCGGCTGACGCGCTTGCCGTTGACCAGCGTTTGATGCTTGTCCTGGCCGGTCAGGTCGCGCAACAGCCATTTCTGTCCCGTTGTGAACACCTCAGCATGTTGACGCGCCAGCGAAGGGTCATCGAGAGCGATATCAAGGTTGCTCTGACGGCCGATGCGGAGCAGGGTTCCGGATTCCCACCGCAACCCCTGCAGTTTGGACGACATCCCCATGAGCACGATTCGTGGGTGCCCCATACGTCTCCTCTCCCTCGGCGATGCCGACTCATCCCCACCGTACGGTCGATGAGCCGGGAAGATGACATACCCTGCAGACGAAACATAGCTCAGGATTTGGGCCGCCACAAATTCGGCGCCGTTTTTGCAAACGCCGGAACCGGGAGAATCGTCACCCTCGGCAAATCCCGCTTGTTAGGTGAAACCCCTCCCCCCAACCCCCTCCCC
>DASPXY010000545.1:0-8899 GCA_035637055.1 Gemmataceae bacterium
AGCAGGTTGACCACGACGCCGACAGCCAGACACTTGCCCAGGACATAGTGCCAGCGCGAAATTGGCTTGCCGAGGTAGAACGGGAGGCTGCCGAAGGCGAAGTCGTTGCCGACCAGCACCGAACCGGCGAGGGCGAGCACCACCATCAACATCGCGCCCTGATACATGAAGAAGTAGGCAAAAGTCTCCTGGCTGCCGTTCAGGGCACGCAGGTTGCGCCGGATCATCCGGACCATCGCCTCCGAGTCGAATGTCTTCTCACCGCTGGCGATTTTGAAGGGCATGTTCGTCAGCTGCGTTTGTGCCCAGTCGAGCAGCAGGGTGCCGAAGAAGAACATGAGGAAAATGAGCAGGCCGGAGGCGTAGAGGAACCAGAACAGTCGTCGCCGCAGCAGCATGCCCAGGGCGGTGCGGGCGATGGGCCAGACGCCCCAAACGGGGCCGCGAAAGTCGCCGCGCCACGGCCGGTAGTGCAGCAGGCTCACATCTTGTCGAGCGCCCGACGACATCATGCCCCCTTCGGGGAAATCCGAAACTCGAAATCCGAAACAAATCCGAAATCCGAAAGAAGAAAAAACCGTGGGAGCGCGGGCGTCTCGCCCGCTGCCAGGCTACCAGGATGCGGGCGGGACGCCCGCGCTCCGGGGCTTTGTTTTCTTCTTCGTGCTTCGGATTTGTTTCGGATTTCGAGTTTCGGATTTCGGATTTATTGCCTCTCTTGTGCCTGTTCAATCACCCGGTGGAACAATTCGTCCAGGGCTTCGTCGTCGCGCTGCAGGCCACGCAACAAGACGCCGTGGTTGTCGGCCAGGGCAAAGAAGGCCCGCGTCACCCACCCCGGCGGGACGGCGACGCTCAACCCGCCTCTGCCATTGTCGGAGAGGATGCGCACGCCTTCAAGGCGCAACTCCTCCAGGAAGGTTTCCGGAGGGCCCTGAATTTGTAAGCGGTAACGATCCTGACGACGGACCCGGAGTTGGTCGACTTTACCTTGCAGCAGCACCTTTCCCTGATGCAGAATCACCACGCTCTCGCACACCTTGTCCACGTCGCCGAGCAGGTGCGTCGAGAGGACGATGACCTTGCCGTGATCGCGTCCCAGGCAGAGGAGCAGTTCGAGCATGCGCTCGCGGCCCGCCGGGTCCATGCCGCTCGTCGGCTCGTCCAGGAGCAGTACCGGCGGATCATGGACCAGCGCCTGGGCCAGCTTCAAGCGCTGTTTCATGCCGGTCGAATACTCCTCCAGTTTGCGATAACGAGCATCTTCGAGGTCGAGATAAGTCAACACCTCATGAGCGCGGCGCAGCGCCTGTTTGCGCGGCATGCCGTAGAGTTCGCCGGCGAGGGCGACGTAGCGAGCGCCGGCCATGCCCGGGATGAGAGCGTCGGCCTCGGGCATGTAGCCGATGGAGCGGCGCAGGACACTGCCGGCGCCGGAGAGCGCGCGCACCAGCGCTCGCAGGGCACGATCCGGCCGGAACAACATCGACAGAGCGCCGGCAGGTGGCGGTAGCGGGTGGCCGAGGATACGTCCGTCGCCCGCCGACGGTGGCAGCAGCCCCAGCAGGATCTTGAGCAACGTCGATTTGCCGGCACCGTTGGGCCCCAGCAAGCCGATGCGCCCCGGCTCCAGGTGGAGGCTGACATCGTCGAGAGCGCGGCGTTTGCCGTACCAGCGCGTGACGTGGTCGAGGTCGATGAAAGCCATTCGTCCTTGGTCCATAAGTTGGCGAGCGGGGGGCGTAAGCCCCCTGATGGTTTTGACCGCATCAGGGGGCTTACGCCCCCCGCTCGCCGTGAGGGCGCTAGGTGGTGTACTCGGCGTTCAGCCGGACGTAGTCGTAAGTGAGATCACAGGTCCAGAAAGTGCATGAAGCGGCGCCGAGTGTAAAACGCAAGCGCAACAGCAGATCGCGGTTGCCCTTCAGATAAGCCGACACCGCGGCCGCATCGAAGGGCAGCGGCGTGCCGGCCTGGTAGAGCAGCGTTTCGCCCAGCCACAGCGAGAGATCCTTCTCCTCGAAGGCAACGTCGGCGTAGCCCGCCGCCGAGACGATGCGGCCCCAGTTGGGATCGGCGCCGAAGAGAGCCGTCTTGACCAGGGCACTCTCGGCCACCGCCTTCGCCACGCACCGCGCCTCGTCCTCGGTACGCAGGCCGGTCACCTCGATCGTGACGAAGTGGCTCGCTCCCTCGGCGTCGCGGGCGATGGCCTGGGCCAGGTCGCAGCACACCTCGGTCGCGGCCGTGCTCCAGCGCGCCAGGACGTCGCCTTCCAGCGGGGCACCGCGACCGTTGGCGAAAAAGAGCAGCGTGTCGTTGGTGCTCGTGTGGCCCTCGACGCTGACGCAGTTGAAACTGGGCGCGGCGGCGGTCTGGGTGATCCGGGCGAGATCGGCCGGCGCGACCGCGGCGTCGGTCAGCACGAACGCGAGCATCGTCGCCATGTTCGGGCCGATCATCGCGGCGCCCTTGGCGAAGCCGGTCAGCCGGACCTCGGCGCCGTTGATCTGGAGGGGGTACGTCGCCACCTTGATGCACGTGTCGGTCGTGAGAATGGCGTGGGCGGCACGGTCGAGTGCGGCGGCACTGCCGTCAAGTTGGGCCGCGGCGGCACGGATGCCGGGTTCGATGACCGGCATGGGCAGATGGCGGCCGATGACTCCCGTTGAGCAAACGAGTATCTGTTCCGGACGGCAGCCCAGCGCCTCGGCGGCGACAGTGGCCATGCGGCGGGCATCGTCGAGGCCGCGCTGGCCGGTACAGGCGTTGGCGTTGCCGGAGCAAATCACCACGCCACGGGCTGCAACGGCCGGCAGGCGTTCGCGGCAGACGTGAACGGGGGCCGCCACAACGCGGTTCTGCGTGAAGACGCCCGCCGCTGACGCTGGGCTGTCACTCACAACGAGCGCCAGGTCGAGCCGGTTGGGGTCGGGCCGCAGTCCGCTGTGGACGCCCGCGTAGCGGTAGCCGCGGGCGAGGTGCCAGTCGGTGGTCATCGAACGCGATGCCCTCCAAAGTGTTTGTCGGATAGAAGTCGTGTGGCAACCCCTCCCCCCAACCCCCTCCCCTGCAAGGAGAGGGGGAGCAAGCATAATGGCGTCTTTTCTTCTCCCCCTCTCCTTGCAGGGGAGGGGGTTGGGGGGAGGGGTTTGGCGGCACTGCGGGCGGTCACGGGCGCAGGGTATAGAGCACCGCGGCGCTGCCGATGCGCTGGGCGCTGTCGGGGTCGTAGCCCAAACAATCCGACGACTGATGCCGTTCCAGGGCGCAGCCGATGTCGTAGCGGCTGTAGATGACCACCCAGCGCTTGTTGACCTTCACCCCTTCCAGCGCTGGCGCCATGCTCTGATATCGCCCGTTGCGCTCGCGCCGACACTTGATGTTCTGCTCCGTCAGCGCCTCGCCGCCGTTCAATTCCTTGCTGAACAGCTCATCGGTCGGCGGAATCGGCTCCAACTTGTGCTTGGGCAACAGCCGCTTGACGAAATCGCGGAATGCCCGGTCGAACGCTTCCTTGCCGCAGCAGGCATCGGCGAACAGCAGCCCGCCGTTCTCCAGGTTGAAACGCAGCGCCTTCAGTTCCGCTTCGCTGTACTGGCGGAACTCCTTGCGCCCGTGCATGTACACAAACTTGAAATCGACGAGGTTCTTGTCGTGGACCGGCAGCGTATCTCTCTTGAGGACCACATCCATGCCGGCGTGGTCGCGCAGGTGGGCCATCAGGTTGCCCATCGCCCGCGGTGCCGGGCTCCAGTCGCCGTCGTGCTGCAGCTGCGCCACTTTGAGGAAGCCGCGCGGCACCAACCGCGGGTCGTCCTTGAGGTTGGCGAGATCGGTCTTCGTGAGGCGTGGACGCGGCGGTTCCTTGCCGGTGGCGTAGGCGATGATGTTCGTGCCGATGCGGAACGCCAGCGCTCCGCGCGGCGTGTCGCGCTTGTTCGATTCCCACTGACACGACAGGTCTTCCGGGCTGTAAATCAGCACCGTCTTGCAACCCATCTGAATGCCCTTCAGCTTGATCGAGCCGGGGCCGATGGTGAAATGGGACTTCCAGACCGGGTGCTCCGCGGGCAGGTATTCGAGCGGGTTGTCCTCAAACAGGCGCTCGCACAACTTCTGGAAGCCCTTGTCGAACCTCGCGTCTCCACAACACGCCTCCACGAGGATGAACCCGCCGTTATCCACGTAGCGTTGCAAGAGCTTGATTTCCTGATCGGTGAAGCGATCCGCCGGAGATTTGTGGCCGTTGAAGTAGACGATGGGCGACTGCAGCAGTTCGGAGGTGATCTCCAGCATGTCGTCCTCCGTCACCTGCGCCCCCGGCCGGCTCTCCAGGGCGCGCTGCATGTCGAAGGTTTGCCACGCCATCGGCAGGCGTTCCCACAATTCCTTGCCGGCAAAGTCAACGAGATGGCGGCAGTCATTGCGGTCGTTGTTCCAGTCGGTGTCGGCCCCTCGCGGGCGGCCGTGGGCCAGCTTGCTGACCAGGACCGGCGTGCGCCCCTTGGAGAGAAAGAGGAGGGCAAAACTCGTGCTCACGACGGGCCACGAGTCCCAGGTGCCTCGTTCGCTCCAGTACCAACCGCCCTGCGGATCGCTAAAGGCGTTTCCAGTCTCCCGCTTCATGGGGTCAGGCAGCTTACTCAGGATCTGGCAACCCTCGCGATACCAGTCGCGCGTGTGGAAGAAACGCTGCCCCGACAGCCGCCCCGCCCGCTCGATGCCGTAGATGTTGTAAAAGGTCCGCTGGGGCATATCGAAGCGGAAATGCAGCGGTGAACCGATCCAGCTGAGGGCACGCTGGGCCGGCTCGTTCTCCTTGTAGATCCCGCAGTTCGTGGCGGTGCCGTTGGCGAGGATGGTCTCGCGGCCGTCGTTAAGTTCCATGCCGGAGATGAGCAGGCCGCACAGCCCGGCGGTCGTCATGGTCAGGGTCGAGGCATTGTTCGCGAAGGCGCCGCCCGCGCTCGGGCTGTAACCCCAACCGCCGTCGTCGTTCTGCGTGCGGATGTAGAACTCGCGAATCTCCTCCCAGACCGCGCGGTCGATCTTGGCGCCGGCGAGGCGCCCCGTATGCAGGCCAAGCAGGGCGTACTGCGTGTTCGAGTTGTCCGCACCGCCGCCTTGCGGGCCAGGGTAGTCGTAGGACCAGCCCTTGAGGAGTCCCTGCTTGTCGCGCACACGGATCTTGATCAGATGATCGACATTGGCCTGGATGCGGACCTTGTCCTCGACCAGACCGGCCTCGGCGTAGACCATCGTTTGCAGCGAGCGGACGTACGTCGTCGGACTCCCCAGACCGCGAATGTGGTTCAGGCCGCGCTCGATGACTGGGTCGTTGGGCGGAACGCCGCAGTTGAGCAAGGCGAGGAGAGCGAGGCAGGTGGGGCCGCCGGGGTGGTTGAAGGCACCGAGTTTGTCGTTCCAGGCGCCGTTGCGGTTCTGGTTTTGCTTGAGGTAGCGCACGCCCTGATCGATGGCTCTGCGCACCTGATCGACCAGCGGCTCGCGCTTGGTGGGTTCGTCGCCGCGAGTTGGGCTCAGGCCGCCCAACGCAAGAACGGCCAATCCGAGAGTAACAATCGCCCAGCGCATGTGCAGTCCCTCCGCGTCCGACTCTTCCCCACCGACCTTTTCCATTGTTGCGTGTTCGAGGCGTTCAGACAACTCCCGATTCCTCGGCTTGCGAGTTCGGGTGGGTAGGGTGCTCGCAGTAGCCTCAGGGCGAGCCGGTCGCTGACGGGTTTGTGAAAAAATCGAGCGGATCTTCGCCAACCCTCTCAGCGCCAAGCCGCAGGGACGCTGCGACGGGGTGGTCCGCGGGTAGTTGCTGGTCGAGCGCGGCGGTGGAGACGCGGGAGCGGTCAATGGGGCGGTAACGGGGAGCGGGAGCGGCAGTGCTGATCGGACGGAACCTCCAGGAGCAGGCGACAACCTCTCGTTCCCGGGATGAGATCACAAACCGATTTTTTCACAGGCCCGCACGCGACCGGAGCAATCGGAAATCACTCCGGTCGCTGACTCCCGGCTCGCCACAGGCCAACATGGCGAGGGGCACCCACTTTCGGGAAACGTATCGCGGGCCTCCGGCCGGCAGAGTCGGCAGAGGTTCTTTTGGCTGGGCGGCAGAATCGTTCATGTCGTCGCGTTCGGCATTCGATGTAAGTAAGGTGCATACGTCACATCCTCTTGCATGCGACGAGGTAACCGATGCAAGTTAAGCGAATCGGGTCAAGTTGGCTGGGGTTGCTCACGGGGGCCGTCTGGGCGGGCGTGACGCTCCCGGCCTGGGGCAGTCCCCCGTCAACCCCGACGAGTTCGACCGCGGCCGACCGGGCGCGGACCGCGGCGCTGGTGCCGGTCGAGGTGCTGCCGCCGCACGTCCGGGAAGGGGCGCGCCTGGCGGTGGAGAAGGCGACGTTATTTTCGCACGGACCGGCGGAATCCTTTAGCTGCGATCCCGCCGTTTACTACTGGTTCCTCGATCACCCGGACCGCGCCGTCACCGCCTGGCGCCGCCTCGGCGCCAAGTGCCTGTCCATCAGCGACCGCGGCAACGGCCGTTTCGGCTGGGCGGACGAGGCCGGCAGCGATGTCGTCTGGGAGACGGTTTACCGGGCCCCGAATCTCCGCATCTGGTACGCGGAAGGCAAGGTCAAGCCGGGCGTGTTGCTGCCGACCGTGCCGATCCGGGCGGTGGTGGTATTGCGTCACGCCGAGGGCCGCGGGCAGAATGGCGGCGCGCTGATCCATCATCAGGCCGACATGTTCCTGCGCACCGACAGCACCGCGGCCGCGTTGGCGACCAAGCTGTTCGGCGCGTCGGCGCCGCGCCTGGCCGAGCAGTGCCTGAGTCAGCTGGAGATGTTCTTTGCCGGTCTGGCGTGGTACGTCCACCAGCACCCCGAGCGGGCCAACGTGATCCTGACCGGCGACGCCGGCCAGCAACGACCCACTGGCAACTGACATCATTTTCTTCTCCCCTCTCCCCTTGCGGGAGAGGGGTTGGGGGTGAGGGGTAAAACCAAGTAGGGTTCCCAATCCTCCACCCCTCACCCCCAACCCCTCTCCCGCAAGGGGAGAGGGGAGCAAGCGGTGCGCGAAACCCCTTGACACAAACCCCTCTTTGACGCACTATCCCTACCTGATCGGGGCCGGGATTCCCCGACGTGCGCACGGAGAAGAGGCATGGATTCGCTCCCCACACCGGCGGTCGTTCGGTGCTACGTTGACAGGCACTTTCAGCCGCCGCTGCCGGCGATGCGCTTGCGGTGGGATCCCAACGCCCCCGGCTCGGGCGAACGGCTGTGGTATTTGCCCGAGGACGTGTGCCTGACCGGCGCGGCCCCGGAGCACTTCGGCGTCACCATCCAGCGCCGCGAGGCCGACAGCTACGCCGTCCGTCTGCTGTGGAATCGCACCTGTCTGAGCTGGGCGAACCTGACGCGCGTCCAGCTGCTGACGAGCGCCCTCACGCCGCTGCTGCGAGCCCTCGGGACCGATCTGTGGTATTTGCTCGACCAGCCCATCAGCGCCGAGTTCACCCTGCCCTCCGAGGCCGCCTGACCGATCAGCAGACGGTTGTCGGCGCGCGATCGCGCGCCGAAGCGACGCCGTCGCGCGTGTCGGACACCAGGCGAACGAACTGCGCCATCAGGACCAAAAGGCAAACCAGCTCGCCGATCAGAAGCACACTGGCCACCTGCGTCTTGGTATCCGGGGTGTGCGGGTGCTCCGGGAGGAGTTGCAGCAAGGGGCCGGACAGGAAATGCAGGGCGGCCAGCACGAGGACGAAGGGTACGAAGAAGCGAGCGAAGGCGAGAGCGCGCTGGGCCAGTTTGGGGTTGTCGGCGGCCAACGCCAGCGCACGCAGCGTCAGTGTCAGCAGGACGGTCTCGCCGAGGTTTGCCACAGCGGCCGCGGCAATGGCGAGTTGCCAGATAAACCAGAGCGCGAAAGGCGGCGGCATTGGCTCAGGCGGTCCGAAGTCGTGCAGCTGCGGTCCGTGCGGTTGCTGCAGAGCCACGAACAGGGCACCCGCCGCCAACAGCGCCAGCAGCTTGCCGAGCAGGCCCAGGATGAAGGTGGCAATCGCCCATCCGCGCACGCCGCAGTCTGTCGGCCCCATGCAGAGTTGGGCTTCGCCCACAAGCACAACCAGCCCCGCAGGCAAGATCGTGAGCAGGCCACCCCAGACGAGCAGGGTGGCCAGCAGCGAAGGCTCCCTCGGCGGGCCGGAGGCGTGTTGCTGAAAAAGCAGGACCAGCGTCCCCAGCACGATCGCCAGGGCGCCGAAGAACCCGAGTTGGAGGCCCACATGCGTCCAGCCGAGCCCCCGAGAAGCTTTGTTCCAGTCAGGCGGAACCAGACCGGCCGGCGCCGGCGCTTCAGGCAACGGTGGAGATGGCGTTAGTTGCGCCGCTATTCTCTCCTCGGGGTTCGTCATAACCCATCCTCGCAAACGCGCAGAGCCGTGCGCTCGCCGTGCCCATCCACGCGGTTGAGGCTCTGCCCCCGGTTCTCCTCGGCGAGTCGCTAGTCGTGGGCCGAAGCGCTCTCGTAGGTTCCAACAACAGCCTGCCGCGTATTGCCCACCAACTCAACAAACTGAACCAGCAAGATCAGCGAGCACAGCAGTTCGCCGACGAGGAGGAGCAGCGGCAGCGACGTCTCGATGTTCCGGGCAAGGGAACCTCTCAGCACGACCTCAAGGAGTTGCACCAGGGGGATGCACAGGAGGTTCAGAAGGATCCCAATCATGGTGAAGATCACCAGCAAGCGAGCGTAGGCAACGGCACGGCGGCCGAGTTTTGGGTGGCCGACGGCAACCGCCAGCGCTCGCAGTGCCAGAGCGAGCAGGACCGCCTCGCCGATGGTCGCGGCGGCGCCAAGCGTA
>DASPXY010000546.1:0-3176 GCA_035637055.1 Gemmataceae bacterium
TTACGAGCCGAAAGCCCAGGAACCGATTCGGCCGCCGCAGCGCGTCGCCGCGACCACGCCGAAATTTGAGGAGAACGCAGCGAGCCTCCCGACCCCGCCTCATGCGTGAACAAGGGAAGCCGAACCCCGCGGCCTGTCAAACGAGGTCGCGTGTGGGCTCCTCGCTGGTCGAGAATAAAAAAGGTCTTTAATTCTGTCCAACAAACCGCGGAGTGCGGGCAGCTTGCCCGCACTTCGGGGTTTGCTTCGGCATCTCTTCAGCCAACAGGCCGACGATCATCTCCTAGACAGGCGTGCCCGGCATTTGACAGTTGCAATCCCACGCGCGCGCCATTACAAACATAAATGTCCCCTCACGCTGCCCCAGCGAGGGAGCCGTACCGATCAACGACCACCGCCGACCTGTCACCTGCCGCACAGGTGCTCGACGTTGCCCTCCCGCGCGTGGAGGGGCGGAGGAATCATGGCGCTGCTCAGCCGCATTTACTTCAACGCCGTCTTCGGCGCTCTCGGCGGCCTGCTCGGCTGGCTGCTCTACGGCGCCTTTGGCGACAAAAAACCTGAGACGAAAGGTCTCCAGGATATCCAGATGCTCGTGGGCGGTGCCCTGATTGGCGGCCTGATCGGCTATTTCGTCGTCAGCGTCGAGGCCATTCGCGACGCCTCGCTCGCACGCTTCGCGCGCCTGGGAACCTACGGCTTTGTGCTGGCGGCCATCGGCGGCGCTCCAGGCATGCTCCTGGGCGACTACATCAACGAAGGGGTGCAGGCCTCCTTCGGAGTCAACCTCTTCAGCCTGATGCTCGCCCGCGGCCTCGGCTGGACGGTCCTCGGCATCACGATCGGCATGAGTGAGGGCATCGCAGCGCGTTCGCTGGGCAAGTTTAGCTATGGCATGATTGGCGGCGCCCTTGGCGGCTTCGTCGGCGGTTCACTGTTCGCCCTGGTCTACGAGCCAGGGGGCGGCAGCCTGAGTTACTGGTCTGGGGCCATCGGCCTGATGATCCTCGGCGCCTGCATCGGCTCGCTGTCGGCCCTGGTCAAGGCGGTCTTCCAACCTGCCTCGGTCAAGGTGATGCGCGGCTGGCAGGAAGGGCGCGAATATCCGCTCGACAAGGCGGCCAGTCTGCTCGGCCGCGACGAGCACGCCGACATCGCCCTGTTCCGCGACATGAAGGTCGAGAAACGGCACGCCTTCATCAAGCGCGTCGGCGAGCGTTACCTGCTCGTCAACAACAACGCCCCGCCCGAGCAGACGCGCGTCAACGACGCGCCGGTGGGTCAGACGCAGGAACTCACCGACGGCGACCGCATCCAACTGGGCAACGTGATCCTGCGCTTCCAGGCGCGGGCCGCGATCAACCGCGCCCGGGGGAAGCGGCCGGGGCCAACGCCGGTGGCCCTCCCGAGCAGCGCGATTCGGAAGATGTAGTGGTGAGTGAACGAGCGGCGGGGTTTATCCCCGCCGTCTAGACGGCGGGGATAACCCCCGCCGCTCGTTCACTCACCACTCACCACTAACTACTGAGTTTGAGATGCCTCCGCTCCTCTGTCCGCGTTGCAAGAACACCAATCCCGAGATCGCTTCCTTTTGCTTCTTCGACGGCGAGGCGCTGCGCGGCCAGATCACAACGGCGGAAGCGCATAAACTGCCCAAGGAGTTTCCGTTCCCCTCGGGTCGGCGCTGCCGCACCTACGACGAACTCGTGCAGGGCTGTCAGGAGGAATGGGCCGTCGCGCGCGACCTGCTGCGCAAGGGGATTTTCGAGAAATTCTTCGCCGCGATTGGCCGTCAGGATCTCGTCCGCGCCGCCAAGGAAGCCATGAGCCAGGCCGACGCGAACATCGGCCTGACGAACTTGCTCGCGAGCCTGCCCGCCCGCGCCGGCGCCGCAGGCCCGCGCCTCGACCTGAACCCGCGTCGCCTCAACCTCGGTAGTCTGCTCGCTGGCGAAACGCGCAAGCTCGAGATGACCGTCAGCAATCAGGGTCAGGGGACGCTGCACGGCACGGTAAGCGTGGTCGAAGGGGGGGCCTGGCTACGCGTCGGCGGTGGCGACGGGCAGTGCGAACTCAAAACCACCCGCGAACAGAAAGTCAGTTTGCAGGTGGACACGCGCGGCCTACCGGCGGCGCAGACCTACGGCGGTAAACTGACGGTCGCCACCAACGGCGGCGTCGTCGAGGTGCCGGTGCGCATGGACCTGGCCGCCCACCCCTTTCCGCGTGCCCCGTTTCAGGGCGCCCGTGCCCCGCGCGAACTGGCCCAGAAGATGCTCACGCAGCCGAAGGCGGCGGTGCCGCTATTGGAGAGCGGCGATATCGCCCGTTGGTTCGCGGCCAATGGCTGGAACTACCCGGTGCGCGGTACGCCAGCTCGCGGCATCGCCGGCGTCCAGCAGTTCTTCGAGAACCTCGGCCTGAGCAAGCCGCCGATTGTCCAGCTGTCGCAGAAAGAGATGCGCTGCCCCTGCACGCTGCCCAATCCGGTCCGCGCCCAGGTCACGCTCGGTAGCAACAGCAAGAAATGGGTTCACGCCAATGTGGAGAGCGATACGAGTTGGCTCAAGGTATTGACGCCGCAGGTCGCCGGTCCGCAGCAGGCGGTCATCGCCTTCGAGATCGACCCGCGGCTTGTGCCGCGCGGCCAGCCGGCCGACGGGACGCTGACGGTCAGCGCCAACGGCGGGCAGACCTTGACGCTGCGCGTGCGCACGCAGGTGATGGGGGCCGAGAAGTCCATCGCCGGACGGCTGCTGCAACCGGTGGTGACTGTTGCTCTGGTGCTGCTGCTGGTGCGAATGCTGCTGATGCCGCTGGCCGATTTCTTCGCACGCGATGCCGCCATGCAGGCGGCGGCCGAGAAGGCGCTGGGGGGGCCACAGGACTTCAACGACTACTTTACGAGTCGTTTTGTCCGTATTGTGACGCTTGGGACGTTCTGGCTGGGGGCGGTGGGCGGGGCGTTCGTGCTGTGGCGGCGCAGCGGCGTGTTGAGTGCTCCGTGGGGACTCGTTGCCGGCGCCGTCGCCGGCCTGGGGGGGGCGGCGACGCTGGCCTCGCTGGTATTGGTCGGCGACAAGGTGCCGGAACTGATCTGCGGTCCGCCCGGCGCGGGCGGCGCGGCGCTGCCGGTGTGGATCCTGGTCGTCTTGCCGTGCTGGGCGGTGATGGGA
>DASPXY010000547.1:0-7021 GCA_035637055.1 Gemmataceae bacterium
GCCGGCACAGATCGACCAGTCGTTCCGTTTTCCCGGGAACGAGCCGGTAGTCGCTCGACCAGCTGATGCGCGTGCGGATTCCCAGCAAGCCACACAGGGCCGTCAGGAAGCGGTAGTTGACCAGACTCAAGAAAGGCTCGCTGCACCCCAGGTAGAGTGCTTCGAGTTGTCGGCGGTAGTCCTCGAAGTGCGCCGCCCGGCCGTAGTTGTGGACGATGGTCTTCCAGTGACGTTCGGCCCAGCCAGGGTCGGCGATTTGCGTCTCACGGATCGGCTGGTAATACTTGCCCTTGACATCGACGGGGATGGTCAGCCAGTGCAGGCCGTGCGCCGTCTTGATCAGATTGCGATTGCGCCAGTCGCGGCGTGTGTACTGGACGTCGTCGTAGAGGATAAACTCATCGACCTGGCGAATGAGGTCGAAGTAGCCCTTCCACGGGATATAGTTCGACTGGACGATGGCCGCCTTCCGTGGCATGAAGCCCCCCGTCAGAAGCTCGCTTTCCGGTTGTGCCGATACCAAAGCAAGCGGGTCTATAGCCAGATGAGGAGGACTCGTCAATGCCAGGGAACGCAACCTTGTTTCGCCCGGGCAACTTTGCTAAGACCCGCTGGCGAACACCACAGGCCCGAAGCGCAAGCGGAGGCAACAGGATTCCTCGCGTGCTTCGACTTGGTGTCCATGCTACGGGAGGTCGCGGTGATCCACACACTCACTCGGCGGGAGTTCCTGGACGTTCTCTACGAGTGACACGCCGCGGTTCATGAAGTCCATTGATCGCTTCGATGCCTACATTGTGAAGCGCTTTTACGAAAGGGACAGGATCGCAGCGTTCCGCCAGTTTCTTCTTGCCATTTTTGCCGCCTCCGAGCCTTCCTGGCACCCCTGTTTCGACGGCCGCCCCGACTATCACCGAATCAACGACGAATACCCCAAATCCTGGGTCAAGGCCAGGATGCATTCCTATTACTTTCACCGCTGGAACGAGCACCGCGATCTCTTCTCCGATTTCAAGGAGATTTTTGAGCTGAAAAATTATCTGGCGCAGGTTGACAAGGACGCTCATTACGATGCGATCCCGTCCCACGGCGTCATTTCCCGGATCGTCTCGCACCAGTATCCGCGGGGCGGAGGGTATCTCGCGGAACACATCGATCCTGCGAACCCCTTCGCCTTGATCCAGACGATTATCCAGGCTGCGGACTACGGGAAGGACTTCGAGACGGGCGGTCTCTACATTCGCCTTTCGGCGGAGTCGGGGCCGATTCTGCTCGATCCGCTGACCGAGATGGGGGATCTGGTCGTGGCCAGCCCCGCCGTGCGCCACGGCGTGCTGCCGATCGACCCGTCGAGTGAACTCGACTGGCGGCGATCGGATGGGCGGTGGATGATCCTGCCTGTTATCATTCGTTCGGACTATCAAGCCGACCCGGCCACCAAGCCGAGGATGGTCGAGAAAGCTGCCTGACGCTCCGGAGGCGATATTCTCCCCTCGCCCCTGTACTCGGGGGCGAGGGGTTGGGGGTGCCCCCTCACCCCCTCGCCCCCGAGTACAGGGGCGAGGGGAGAGTTATTGCAAGCTGCCTGATGCTCCGGTATCTCATGAAGCAGGAGGTCTCATGGCCGAGCCGATCCCACCCGACGATCATCTGGCAGGTATCAACCACTTTCTTGATCTGTTGTCGGGTTATGTGCCACCGAGAGGGGTGATTCATGTCGGGGCCCACCAGGGCCAGGAGGTGGCGGCCTACCTGGCGAGGGGCCTGAGCAACATTCTCCTGGTGGAGGCCAACCCGCACTGGTGCGAATACCTCAAACGCACGTTCGCCGCGGCGTCTGCTGTTCGCGTCTGCAACTGCGCCGTGACCGATACAGACGGTATCATCGACCTCCAGATGCACACGAGCCGCAGTGGCAGCACCGAGCCTGCGAGCATCTTTCTCCTGAAACGGTTCAAGGAGATCGTCAAAACCCTGCACACGCCGGAGTCGGTACGAGTCCCGGCAACGAGGCTGGACAGCCTGTTCCAGCAGCACGGGTTCGCGATGTCGGATTACAATTGCCTCAACATTGATGTCCAGGGGGCCGAACTTCTGGCCTTCCGCGGCGGCCCGAAACTCCTCAACCAACTCGACGCGGTCCTGACCGAGGTCAACCTGATCGAAATGTATGAGGGCTGTCCGTCGGCCCAGGACATCCAGAACTTCCTTTGTGGGGCCGGCTTCGAGTTGGTCGGCTCGCTGTATCACGAACTGTACGACGAGACGGGCGCTTTCCCTGCCTGGGGTGAATGTCTGTTCGTCCGGCGCGAACTGGTCGCGCGTCGTTCCACGCCTCCCGTCCCCTTCCCGTCCGCGGCTTGAGGAACACGAAACGGCCATGAGGAAAACTTTCCCTGGCCGGCGCTGGTAGAATACTCCGGGTGACTTGATCGCTGTCCTCGGAGGAGGTTCGACCATGCTACGCGGTGGCCTGTTGACCGGAGCCGTTGTCTGCGTCTTGCTAGGGGGGCTTGTTCAGGCGGACGAGCCGGGCACCGCCGAACGCGGCAAGACGGCGTTGCTGATGCAGTCGTACATTCGGGGCCTCTGGTCGCCGAAGTCCTACGACGAGGCCTGGAAAAGCTGGGGGCCGGAGGTCAAGGAGTCGCCGAAGGATTACGACGCCGCCTTCCGCGATCGCTACGGTCTGCATCCGGCGCCGTACGACAACGGCCGCTACCCGATGGGCCTGCGCGACGGCAACGGGCCGTTTGGCAAGGCGGTCGTCGCCGACTGCATGATGTGCCACGCCAGTTCGATCCTCGGCCAGAGTTACGTCGGCCTGGGCAACGCCTCGCTGGACATCCAGGCGCTATTCGAGGACATGGGCAAGGGCAAGACACCAATTCCCTTCAGTCATGCGCGCGGCACCTCGGAGGCGGGCAACTTCGCCGTCTTTCTGCTCTCGTATCGTCACCCCGACCTGAAGATGCGCCTGCAGCCCGCGAACTTTGGCATGAAAGACCACCTGTGCGAGGACGTGCCGGCCTGGTGGCTGCTTAAGAAAAAGAAGACGATGTACCAGACCGGCGGCACCGACGCGCGCTCGGTGCGTTCGCTGATGCAGTTCATGCTCACGCCGCCGAACTCGCTGGAATCCTTCGAGAAAGCCGAGCCGGCCTTCCGCGACATCCAGGCTTACCTCCTCAGCCTGACCCCGCCGAAGTACCCATTCCCCATCGACGCGACCCTGGCGCAGCAGGGCGAGAAACTGTTCAACAAGACCTGTGCGAAGTGTCATGGCACCTACGGTGAGAAGTGGACCTACCCGAACAAGATCATTCCCATCGAGATCATCGGCACCGATCGGACGCGCTACGAAGGCATCACCGTGGCCTGGGGCGACTACTATAACAAGAGCTGGTTCGGCCAGGAGAAGCGGCCCGACGGGAAGGTCGGCTACCTCGCGACAGCGACGGCGGGCTACCAGGCGCCACCGCTGGACGGCATCTGGGCGACGGCGCCGTACTTCCATAACGGCAGCGTGCCAACGGTCTACCAGGTGCTCAACTCGAAGGCGCGACCGAAGATCTTCACGCGCTCGTTTCGCACTGGCAATGAGGACTATGACGCGGCCAACCTGGGCTGGAAGGTGCGCGTCCTGGAGCGCGGTGCCGATGCATCTCTGCCGCCCATCGAACAGCGGAAGATCTACGACACGACGCAACCGGGCCGCGGTAACGGTGGCCACATCTTCGGTGACCACTTTACCGAACCGGAACGCCGTGCGGTAATTGAGTATCTGAAAACGCTGTAATATCCCGTGTCGAGGCGGTCAGTAACTCGGTTGGCGAGCGGCGCGGCGTGAGCCCGCCGGTGAAGGCTTCACCGGCGGGCTCACGCCGCGCCGCTCGCCTTACAGTGAGCGCAGATCTTCAGCCCTGTGTGCCGTTTCGCACATCGCCGGGTCCGCTCCCGCACACCGATTCGGAAAGAGCGTGACGCTCCCCTGCCAGCAGTGAGGAATTGCCGCCGT
Organism: Gemmataceae bacterium; assembly: GCA_035637055.1. Lineage (GTDB taxonomy): Bacteria > Planctomycetota > Planctomycetia > Gemmatales > Gemmataceae > DASPXY01. Next base: position 4,019 of record DASPXY010000547.1, read on the forward strand.
TCCCATGATCCGGCACGTCCGCAGGGAGTGGTATCGGATTTGCTCAAAAGGGATAAACGGATTGGTTTGTCCTTTAAGTAACCCGCCTCAATCCTACCCTGCGGTGGACTTTCCACCATGCACCCTGCGTCCCGCAAACTCTTCGGAGATCCCACTGAATGCGAGGAGGGTAACCCGAGCGCGGGCACTCACGAAACGGCAAGTGCTGAGGACCACACCCTGGAAACCACGGAGAACAGCATCCGACTTCGCGAAGGAGGAATGTCATGGTTGCCGAGGTAAGACTCACGATCACCCGGGGACTGTCCGAGGGCAAGGTATTCATCTTCCACGAGCGCAGCATCGGCATGGTCGGCCGCGCCGAGGGGAGCCTGCTGCGCCTGCCGAATAGCCCCGCCACCGTGGATGTCTCACGGCGTCATTGTCTGCTCGACATCGACCCGCCCCTCATCCACGTGCGCGACCTGGGCAGCAAGAACGGCACCTACGTCAACGGCGCGAATATCGGCCAGCGCGAGCGCGGCCTCCCGCCCGAGGTGGCATCCGCCGACATGCCGGAGTACGCCCTCGAAGAGGGAGACGAACTGCGCGTGGGCGGCACGATCTTCCGCGTCAGCATCTCCCGCGAGGCCGCGGAATCGCGGCAGGTTACCGAGACCGGGAGCGTGCTGAGCAGTGGAACGTCCGCATGAGTCGGAGGATGCCATGCAAGCGACGGTGAAACAATTCTGCGCCTTGATGGCCCGCAGCCGCGTGCTGTCCGTGCCCCAGGTGCGCACGGTTTACCGCCGCTGGATGCGCGAAGCCGGGGACCGGGCTGCCGACCTGGGCCGGTTTACGCACTGGCTGGTCGCGACCCATTACCTGACCGCCTACCAGGCGGAGCGGTTGCAACATGGCCACACCGATTGCCTGGTCCTCGATCAGTACAAGATCCTGCGGCGGATCGGCGAGGGGCCGCTGGCCCGCGTCTACAAGGCAATCCAGGCGGACGGGCGGGCCGTCGCCCTCAAGGTGCTGCCGCCTTCGCGGGCGGCCAACCCACACCTGCGGACCTGCTTCGAGCGCGAGGCCCAGGCATCGTGGCGACTGAAGCACCCCAACGTCGTCCGGACCCTGGGCACGGGCGAGGCCGACGGTGTCCGCTACATCGTCATGGAGCACCTCGATGGCGAGACGCTGGCCGAGGTGCTGCGCCGGCGCGGGCGGCTGCCCCCGACCGAAGCCGTGCGGCTGATCTACCAGGCTTTCCTCGGCCTGCAGCACATCCACGAACGCGGGTTGGTCCACGGCGCCGTCGAGCCGGCCAACCTGATGCTGACACCTGCCCCGCGCAGCGCTTCCCCCGACACCACCCTGCACGCCACGGTCAAGCTCCTCGACGTGGGCGCCGGCCCGACCTTCTTCGCCGGGCTGACGCAGTCGGCCGCGGATCGGCTGCGCCGCACCGGGGAAAGCGCCCTGTCCGTCCACGTCGGCTCTCTGGCGCCGGAACAGGCCAGCGACCCGGCCCACAGCGACATCCGTGCGGACATTTACGGCCTTGGTTGTGTTCTGTACCACTGCCTTGCGGGACAACCACCCTTCCCTGGCGGGGGCACCGTCTCTCAGATCCTCCGCCACGCCACCGAAGCGCCGCAGCCCCTGCGCGCTTTTGATGCCACGATCCCCGAGGGGCTCCAAGAGGTCGTCGATCGGCTGCTCGCGAAAGATCCTGCCCAGCGCTACCCCACACCGGAGGCCGCGGCACGCGCGCTGCGCCGCTTCCTGCCCTGATCCAGGGGCAGAGAGCATGTTCCGGAGGCACACAAACCCCAATTGCACTCCCGTTCCGGCGATTCCCCGCCGCAGGGAAAGGCCCCGCTCTGCCGCCGGCAGAGCACTGACAGGAAACGGATATGACCGTACTCTCCACCATTGCTTGCCCCCTCTCTCGTGGGGCGCGCGCAGCCTTCTGCTGCGGGGCGCTGTTGACGGCGGCCTTTGTGACGCTGAGTCTGCTGGACCTGTACCTGACCTGGTACCTCCTCAAAACCCAGGGCAGCCACTGTTACGAAGCGAACCCGATCGCGGCCGACGTGCTGCACAAGTGGGGTTGGTGGGGCCTGGGCAGCTACAAGTTGGCCTGCTCCGGCGTCGTGCTGGCGGTTGGCGCGTTCGTGAGTCGATCGCGCCCGCGGCTCGGCCGGCGCTTGCTCGTGCTGTCATCCCTCATCGTGGCCGTCGTCGTCGGCCACAGCGTGATCCTCCTCGTCCGCATCGAGGCAGCCGAGCAGGCGCTCGCCAGAGCGCAAGAGAAGTCGCGTCGCCTCACCCAAGAGTTCCACGAGCAACAAGATTACGCTGTCTGGCTGGAGCGGCTCGCCTACGACGTTGCGAAGGAGCGTCTTTCGCTCAAGGCGGCCACCAAGATGCTCGCTGCCCGGATTACCCAGCTGCGCTACTTCAATCCGTCCCGCCGGTTCCGGGAACTCTACCAGGATCTGGACAGCTCGGCCTGTCTGGCGGCGCATGTGGTGAGGCAGGTCGGGCTGGTCTCGCGCGATGGACCGCTGGACGACAAGCCGCTGACTCGCCTGGAGGAGGAATTCGTCCGGTGGCACCGCTGCCCTCTGCCGGCGTTCGCCCGTGAACCATACCTGCCCGAGCTGGAGCAGGAGGCGCCAGTCGCGACACCCACGATACACCACAGCGGGGCCGATTGCCCGCGTGCAGGTTAGAGCCTGGCCTGGGCAGGAGGTGGAGCGTCGCGAGTTCCAGGTGGTGCGGACGGTGCGGCGGGTACGTGCGGATCTGGAGCGCTGGTCGGAGGAGCACGGCTGTGGGTCGTTACGGCAGAGCCAGGGCAGCATGAGCCTGCAGCGCTGCCCCGACCCGGCGGCCGATCAGCGCCAACTACATCCGTCTGTTGCAGAGCTGGCGACCGCAGGACGCGCGTTCGAGGCTGGAACGTGAAGGCGAGCGGCGCGGCGTGAGCCCAATACCGTCAAATGGAAGGATCAG